>JBIKVL010000121.1:0-8417 GCA_044356875.1 Pirellulaceae bacterium
CCTCGCGGACCCAGCGTTCCAGCGTCTCCTGGGAAACCGGCCCGTAGTCAATCATTTCCGGCGTCCGCATCCGCCACTGAAGGGCGAGCGGCGACGGAGCGGCGTCGACAACCTGCGCGGTGATCGGCTGCTCGGTCTGAATTTCGTGGAAGACATGGTAACAGGCAGGACATTGAATCCGGCGCGTGGCCAATTCCGCGGGAACACGCAATTCGGCGCCGCAGCCAGGACAGGCAATTTGTACGTCGGGATCGGGAGTGGGCTGTGAAGACATCGCGTCAGGGCCGTCGATGTGGAATTCGTTCGGGGAAACGACGAAAGAAATCGTTGTTGTAGCCGATCGACGCCGTGTTCGCATGCCGAAGCGCAGGGTCGGGCGCCTCGCCGAGAATCAGACCCACGGGGGACGGTTGCGGTTCGGACTCCCGGGCCTAGAATCGCTGGGAACGTCGTTCGACATTCGTCGTTCGACGCTCGACCTTCGCCCATTGGGAAGTAGTCACGCGGGGCGTACCAGAGACTCGGATTCAGGTGGCGGATCGCGGTAGCGGATTGAGGAAGCGGATCAAGTCGGCGGCACTGCCGTACAACGCACCGCTGGGGTGATTCGGGGGAGTCGATGCATGGTGGGCGCGGTTTGGCTTTGGTTGGCGCTAGGCGGCATCGCCGCGACAGTGGTCGGGTTCGTCGTAGCGGCCGTCGCCGTCTGGCAAAAGATGGTGCGGGAGGGCAAGTCGGTAACGATTCAGCCTGTTGGCGGCAAGGCTTTTCAACCGCCGGGAGGCCGCGTCGCCAGCGCCAGATCGGCGACGCAAATCCGTGCCGCGCAGTCCGAATTCTCGACCTGCCGCGAACATTTGGAAGCTCGATTCTTGGCGGCGGCGGCGGCGAGCGGCAAGCCGCGGGGGCTCGCTTGGGCGGATTGCGACTTTGAAACGCCCGTGACGTGGGCTCGCGATCGGGCCAGCGATCAACTCATCGCGCTCGTCGGCCTCTGCGTGCGTTTCACGGCGATCGAGGGTGGCGGTATGGAGAACAACCCGAACGTCAGCACACCGCGGGCCGCAACGGCCGTCTTTCGTTGGGCCGACGGCGAGTGGCAAGCCGAGGGTCGCACGCTGTTCAATCTCGATCCCCGGCAGGCACTCACCCATTTCCAATTGGAATGGGAACCTGTCGACCTGCCGTAAGGTGCCGCGACGGATCAGAAAAGCCCCACGACTTCGATCGCCCGCTTCCACTGCCGACTGTCGTCCCGCCGCACAAGCTCCTCGGGGCCTAGTTTCTTCGCGCGGAGTTGCCGCAGCGTGAAGGGACCAACCTCCTGGCCCATGCACTGCCAGAAGTAGCGATGCTCGCCGACGCCTTCGGCTGGGGCCAGATTGAATCCGAAATCATCGTCCTCATCGGAGCCGTCGGATGGCTTGATGACCAGCGGCGCATCGGCGCCGCCCGGCAACGAGCCATCCTGCGTGGACGAACCGGGCGGCGCGTATGCCCCGGACTGCGTCAACAAACCGTCGCCGCCTCCGAACTTGCTCGACGCCTTCGCGGCCCCGGTTCCCATTCCCCCGGCTGTTCCTCGGGCCGCACTGCCACGCTGTCCGGCAACGTTCCAGCCACCGCCGCGTGGGTCATTCAAGCGACGTGTCAGGCAGCCGTCCAGATCGGCCAGCAATTCCGCCATCGTCTGGTAGCGGTCCTCCGCGCGCTTCGCCATCATTTTTTGAGCGATCCGGTCGACCTCTCCGGGAATGTCCGCACGTGCCTCTTGCAGCGATGGAATTGGATGATCGCGGTGGGCAATGATTTTTTTGATCGGCGAATCGCCACGATAGGGCAGTTGGCCTGTGAGGAGTCGGTAAAGCGTGCAGCCAAGGCTGTAAATGTCCGCTCGCGGGTCCACCTTCCGCGGGTCTTCGGCTTGTTCCGGCGGCATGTAATCGAACGTGCCCAGCAACTGGTTGGCTTGGGTGACATCGGCGTGGACGTCTCCCGTCGCCGCGTCGCCGCCTTCCCGCGATTCGCGAATCGACGCCAGCCCCATATCGAGGATCTTCAGGACGCCCTCTTTGTCGACCAGGAGATTGCCGGGCTTGATGTCTCGATGTACGACGCCCTTGCTGTGAGCGTACGCCAAGCCGACCGCGGTTTGGGTGATGAAGTCGATCGTTTGGGTCAGTTCCAGCCGTCCTCGGGCGGCCAAGTAATCGGCTAGATTTTGGCCGTCGACAAACTCCATCACCAGAAAATGCACGCCCTGGACCTCGTCGGCGTCGTAGGCCGTGACGATATTGGGATGAACGAGTCGGGCGGCCGCCTTGACCTCCTGCTGGAAACGCTTGATCGCCGCCGGCGAATCGGTCGCTTGTCCGCGTAGCACCTTGAGCGCGACGATCCGTTCCATGCGGATATGCTGCGCCTTTAAGACCACGCCCATGCCGCCCTCTCCCAGCGTTGCCAGGATGCGGTAGTTGCCGAGCGTAGCGCCGGGAGCCAAATTCACGGCGTGGGAACCGGATTCCCGCCCCATCGTGTTACGCATCCCCGTTCCAGCCTCAGGCGGGCTGGCCATCGGCGGAGCGTTTGCAGCTTTCGGGGAGGCGTCAGGCGGCGCCATAGCCCCGGCAGTTCCGGCGGCCCCGGCAGTTCCGGCGGCCCCTGTCGAGCCAGGAATCGCATGCGGGCCATCACTGACAGCGGTGGCCGACATGGCGGCCGTCGGTTCTGGGGACCAGTCAGCCGTTACCTCGTGCTTGGACACCGAAGAGGGCGCGGGCGTAGATGGAGTTGCGGGCGCAGTTGTCGGCGAAGGCGCAGTCGCGGGCGCGGAATCCGCAGCGAGCGGAAAGAGGCCCTTCACTTTTCCCGCCGGCACCCAGCGGCTGTCGTCCCGACGAACCAAGTCGGTTGGATTCAATCGCTTCTCACGCACCATCGCAATCAATTGCTGCTCCGCGAGCGGTCCGAGCTCGCAGCCAGCGATTTTGCAGAACCATTGAGGCGTTTTCATGAGCGATTGGGGGCTCCCCGGCGATGGCGGTGCTTTGTTCAAAGGATAGGGCTATGACGGTTGATTTGTCAATTTCAGGGCACCTCCCCGCTCCCGATTCGGCCCCTTCCCGAAATCGGCGGCCGCGCGGAGGCGGAACCGGCGGTAGCGTCCAACGCGTCCGCCCGTTAAAACCAACACCATGACGATCTCGGCTCCATCGACTCCAATTCCAGCGACTCTCGCGGACTCCGCCCCGGCATCCGACGCCTCCACGGCAACCGTCACGGCGAGCGAAAGCGCAACAGCGAGCGAAAGCGCCACGGCGAGCGAAAGCGCAACGCCTTGCGAAAGCGTCACGGCGAGCGTAACCGCCATGGCGTGCGAAACCGCATCGACGGTGCATGTTCCCGTGTTGCTCGACGAAGTCTTGCAGTGGCTCGAACCGCAGGCCGGCAAACGCCTCGCGGACGGGACGCTGGGCGGTGGTGGCCATACGCGAGCGCTGGCCGAACGCGTCGGCGAGTCCGGGATGGTGCTAGGAATTGACCGTGACGCCGCGGCGATCGCGCGGGCCGCCGAGCGGCTCGTTGGTTTGCCCGTGCGGCTTGTTCATGCCAGCTACGCTGATCTGCCGGATATCTTGGCCGAACTCTCCTGCGAACCGCTTGACGGCGTGTTGCTGGACCTGGGTTTATCGAGCGACCAACTGGCGGACGACGAACGTGGCTTCAGTTTCCACAGCGACGGGCCGCTCGACCTCCGGTTCGACACGGCGAGTGGTCGGCCGGCCTGGGAACTGCTGCGGCGGTTGCCAACGGACGCCTTGGCGGACTTGATCTACCAGTTTGGCGAGGAGCGCCACAGTCGGCGGATCGCTCGGGAAATCGTCGCTCGTCGCGAACGGGACCCGATTCGCACCGCCGCGCAATTGAGCGAATTGCTGCGGCGGATCGTGCCGCGTTCCCGCCACGACAAGATCGACCCGGCGACTCGAACCTTCCAGGCGCTGCGGATCGCGGTGAACGGCGAACTGGATGAATTGACGCGCGCCTTGGCTGTATTGCCTGGCTGTTTGCGGCCCGGCGGACGACTCGCCATCATCAGTTTCCACAGCCTCGAGGACCGACTGGTGAAGCAGGCGTTCCGAGACGATCCGCGATGGGAGCCGTTGACCAAGAAGCCGATCTGGGCGAGCGAGTTGGAACAGGAGCGCAACCCCCGCAGCCGCAGCGCTCGGTTGCGGGTCGCGGAACGTCGCCCGTAACGGAGATCCAGGCTGTGGCGGAGCACTCGGAACACCCGGTGAAGGCGGCGGTGGAACTGTTTCTTGGTTGTCCGGTAGTGCGGGTCGTTTCGGGCGGGCAAACGGGGGTGGACCGCGGAGCGCTCGACGCGGCCATCGCACTCGGAGTGCCCCACGGCGGCTGGTGTCCTCGTGGTAGACGATCCGAGGACGGGCAGGTGCCACCTCGGTTTCTAATGCGAGAAACCGAGTCGTCGCGATACGACATTCGGACGGAGAAGAACATTCTCGATTCGGATGCGACCTTGATTCTGCACCATGGGCCGCTTACGTCGGGAACGGCCTTGACGAGGCGGTTGGCGCAGCAACATGGCAAGCCGCTGCGGTTGGTCGATCTTGCGGGTGCTGTCGATGGTCCGGCGCTGCGCCGCTGGCTAATCGCGGCCAACGTCCGAATTCTGAACGTGGCTGGTCCACGCGAGAGTTCTTGTCCCGGCGTCGCCCAACGCGCCCAGTCGCTGCTCGAACGCATCCTCCGAAACGACGCCGTGCCCATGGAAGGGTAGGCTTTTCTCGGCAAGGCCAAATCGCGTGACGACACGCTTGCCTTCGACGATCGACTAGGCCCGAAACTCTCGATCGAACTTTCGCCGCTCCACTCCGATTGGAGACGAACAGCGTCCCGCTCTCGTCTGCGTGCTTCCCCGTGCCTCTGTGCCTCCGCGAGACCCTCTCCTTCAGCTCTGCATGCGCTTCGTGGGAGGCTGAGTTTTGCGATTGGCGCTCGGCGCGGTGACCTCAGTCGTTATGCCCGATTCCCGCAGGTCGGCGCCATTACGCGTCCGCTCGGCGTTGCTTGCCAGCTTCGCGCCCCTCCGGCGTGTTGATGTACGCATCGGGGATCCGCAGTTCCTCAATGATCTTTCCGCCGATGATCGTCTCTTCGACGATGCGGGGCACGTCGGCCGGCGTTACGCCGCCATACCAGATCCCCTGCGGATAGATCACCAAAGTCGGTCCCCACTCGCACTGGTCCAGGCAACCGGCTTGGTTGGCCCTCACTTCGCCGTTCAGTCCCCGCGCTTTCAGCGCCTTTTTCAAGCACTCGCGCAATTCGCCGTTCCCCGAGGGATCGCAACACCCTCGCGGATGTCCCGCCGCCCGTTGGTTGCCGCACACAAAAATATGATGGCTGAATGCGCTCATGGATTTCCGTTGAGCCCTCTTTGGCCCCCTCTTTGGCCCCAAGGAATGGGCATCGTCGGTGGCCGACGATGCCGATCACGCCGAACATCTTTAGGACGATCCTTAAACCACGAGACGAAGCGGACGAGTTGCTTTACGGCCTCCTCGTACGCTTGGCGTCCCTTCTCAGGCGTTGCCAGTTCCGCCTCGCCCAACACGCCGGTTTCGCTGTAACTGCTGGTCCAGGAGATGATTGTGGCCGGACCAGCCGCGAATAGATCCACCCAGTTGAACGGGCTGTTTTCCTCGTTGAAGCTGATCGTCCCGTTGCGGATTTGGTCTTGTCGGACGTTGTCGCCATCCAGGTACATGTAGAGCGACGTTTCCAATTCGCAGGCGTGGGCGCAGCCACCCGGAAACTTGCTCTGGCGCCATCGGGGCAGGAATTCCTTGTCGACCGTCAACAGATTCCACCACGCCGCCAAGATGCACTCGGCGTCGGTTTCCAGGTTGGTGCGGCGGGCGACCAAATCGAGATTCGGCATGTTCGAGCCATGGCCGTTGAGCAGGACGATCTTCTTAAAGCCGTGGTAAGCGAGCGACTTGGTGATGTCGAGCACATGGTGCATGAAGTGCTCGAAGTCATTGTTGATCGTGCCCGGAAAGTCCATCACATGGCCCGTGTAGCCGTAACAGACGGTTGGCAACACCTTCATTTTTCCCGGGATCAACTGGCCGGCCCCGCGGGCGATACCGGTCGGACACACGATATCGACATCCAGCGGAAGATGATGACCGTGCTGCTCCACCGCCCCGCAAGGAATCACGCAGACTTGGCCCAGCTCGACCGCGTCGTTGATTTCCGGCCAGGTTAGCTTTTCGTAGCGATATTCCGTATCCACGCGACTCGCCATCGGACTCTCCATGACTACAACACCGCGACCGATCGTGGAGCGATTCCGCAATCAAGCAGCTCGCGGGCCGCTCAGCCACCCACAACCCGCCACCACGGCTCGTCGTCGGTAGGCATCTTCCAACGTCTGTTCCAAGGCGAGATGCTACACGGTATTCCGTCTCGTCCGCAATCGCTCCATCGCCGTAGCGTGGCGATGGCCGAGAGCTCCCGCTCTTTTTCTTCCACCTTGCCTCCCCATGAACAACCCTTACCAAGTTCCTCCGGGGACGACCGGCTCAGCCGCCGATTCGATCCCAGCGGCACTCCCGCTCCCAGCTCCGCTTGGTCCGCGTCTGTGGCCAGCGGTCTTGATTGTCGCGGTGCAATTGGCCGGTCTGGTCTTGCAGATCATCCCGGAAATCAAGAATTCCAGCCGCTTCGGAATCATGATCGGCGTGCCCGCCTTGTGTCTGCTCATGTTCACGGCGTGGCTGCTGTTCGGCAGCCGCATCCCTTGGACGAGCCGGTTTGGGCTACTCGCCGCAGTGGGCGGCGGCGGGCTGGTCGCGGGACTCGGCGCTCACGCGACGATGCACGTCGCGATGTGGATTTACGGTGTGCCGCTCGCGATGTTTCTCTGCGTGGCTGGACTGTCGAACCTCTTCCGGCAGGAACCTTCACGGCGTCTAACGACCGCCGCTTCCCTCGTGCTCGCCGGCTGGGCACTGTTTCCCTTAGGCCGACTGGAAGGCTTCGACGGGGCCTATCTGCCGTCGCTGAGCTTCCGCTGGACCGCGACCGCCGACAGCCGCTTGGATTCCACGGCGACGCGCATCGTTGAAGGCGAGGTCGAGGCGGCGACAGCGGACTCCGGGAAACCCACAGCCGCAGCCGCTTCCGAACCGCGCGATGACTCATCCGCGACTTCGCCGATGGCCAACGCAGGGGCTGTGCCCGAGCCGAGTCAGTCAACTGAGCCGAGTTCCCGAGACTGGCCCGGATTCCGCGGAGCGCTTCGGGATGGCCACGCGCGGCTGGCCACAAGTTGGGCGAAGTGGCAGGACGCAAAACCGCGCGAACTGTGGCGACGCCCGATCGGCGCGGGTTGGTCTTCTTTCTGTTGCGTGGGCCGTCGGCTGTTCACGCAGGAGCAGCGAGGCGAAAACGAAATGGTCGTCTGTTACGACTCGGAAAGCGGAAAGGAACGATGGCGGCAAGCGAGCCCGAGTCGATTTTCGGACGTCGTTTCCGGCGCCGGACCGCGTGGCACGCCGACTTACCACCAGGGCAAGCTGTACACGCTCGGCGGACGGGGGCTCTTGAGCTGCTTGGACGCCACAACCGGCGACTTGATCTGGCAGCGGGATTTGATGGCGGAGATCGACGCTCAATTGCCCGTGTGGGGCTTTTCCTCGTCGCCGCTCATCGCTGGCGATGCGGCTATCGTGTTCGCGGGTGGTTCGGAGGATCGCGGTTGGGTCGGATATGGGCTGGCGGATGGCGCGCCCCGCTGGCACCGTCCCGGGAGTGCGATGAATTTCAGTTCCGCACAGCGGCTCGCCAGCCCCGCCGGCGAACTCGTGCTGTTGTCCAACATGAAACGGCTCGACGCGGTCGCGGCGGTGGATGGCGTGCCAGCTTGGAGCCACAACCTGGCAGGCGACGCCGGCATGACCATCGTTCAACCCCAACCGCTCGACGATGGCCGAATTGTGCTGCCCCGCGGCGATGGCGCAGGCGTCGCGCTGATCGAACCGCGACTGGCGGACGGCGCCTGGTCGATCGCCGAACATTGGGACTCCGCCGATCTTCGTCCCTCGTTCAACGACTACGTCCACCACGGCGGCCACCTCTACGGATTCAGCCAGAATCTATTCGTTTGCGTGGACGCCATGACCGGCCGCAAGCGCTGGAAGCAGGGCCGCTACGGCTTTGGACAAGTCGTGCTGATGGCGGACGGCCAAGGCGGCGACGGCGGCGACGGCGGCGAAGGCGTACTCGTCGTCTTGGCGGAAACCGGCGAGGTGGTGGTGTTGGCCGCCGACCCGCAGCGTCACCGCGAGCTGACTCGATTTCCTGGAGTCAGCGGGAAAACCTGG
>JBIKVL010000122.1:0-8399 GCA_044356875.1 Pirellulaceae bacterium
GAGGAAACTCGCCGGCAACGCCAAGTACTGCCGCCAGTAATCGTCAACCAGCGGGAGCAGTTTGCTGTAACTGGCCGCCAAATCGCGGCGGGCCGCCGCTAATTCCATGCTCGGCGGGCTGGGCGTGAGGCCAGTCGGCGGCTCCGCAATGGGCATTGGGATTGGAGCTAGACCTGGAGTGGGCGTTGCCGTGGGGGCAGTCTGCGGTCGCGTGTAGGCCGTGATCTGCGTTAGTAGCCGTTCGGCGGTGGCCGGCACCGCCACGACGGCGCCAGGAATCGGCGGCGTCGGCTGCGCGGTCGCGTAATACGCGGCGGCCGCTGCCCCGTCGATCTGCATGACCGAGCCGTCCAGCGCAAGGCCGGCAAAGAGGCCACGGCTGCGGGAATAGGAGTAGATCTCAGCCTTCAGACCGATATCGGTCGCCGCCGCCGCTTGTCGCCCGACGGGACCCGCCGCCGCCGCCACGTCGGCTCCGAGCGTCAATTTGCCCTTAAGCAGTGCGTCGATACTTCGGGAAGTCTTAAATACCAGCACCAGATCCGATTGTTGCACGCCGGCCTGCCAGCCGACGCTTCCACCCGTAATGGTCACGAACTTGGGCGGTTGCCATACGCCTTGCGGATCGCGGACCACGACCACTCCGTGGCCATGTTTCACTCCGAGAACAAAGCCGCCTTTGAGCAAGCTGGGGACGATCACTAGCCCCTGGGCGTCGGCCAGCAGCGCGCTCGGAATGGCCTTGCCCGGTTCGGCCATCACTTCGTCGAGAACTTGGGTGGCCGACGCGACGATTTGCGTCTCGACTTCGCCGAGCGGCGGTGCCGCCAGCGGTCGCCGTTGAAAGAGTTGGCCGTACGCCAAGGGCGTTGAGAACCCATTCGTGATTCCCGCTAGCCCCAAGGCGAGCAGCGCGGCAACCGCGAACCTCGCGATCCGACTTGGCGGCGGTTGGTGTGTCGCATGACGTCGCATGGTGTCGACTCCATTCTTAACAGGTGCCAAAACGTCCGTGAGGCGCCGCGTCGACGGGACGCGGGCTAGGCGAGTATGCCGTCGATCAGTTCACCGGCGACATCCGTGAGCCGGAAATCGCGGCCGGCGTAACGATAGGTCAACCGTAAATGATCCAAACCCAACAGATGCAGGATCGTGGCGTGCAAATCGTGCATGTGGACCTTGTTTTCCACCGCCGCGAATCCAAAGTCGTCGGTGCGGCCGTAGGCGAAACCTTCCTTGACGCCAGCCCCGGCCAGCCACATGGTGAAGCCGCCCGGATTGTGATCGCGGCCCGTACCGTTGGCCTGGGCGTAGGGCGTGCGACCAAATTCGCCGCCCCACCAAACCAAGGTGTCCTCGAGCAGCCCGCGGCGCTGGAGATCGTCGAGCAGCGCGGCGATCGGCCGGTCGCAGGCACGGGCGTGATCGGCGTGCTTCGGAAGATTCGAATGCTGGTCCCACGCGGGGTTCGCCGTGTTATCGCCGTATGTCACCTGGATGTAGCGAACGCCGGCTTCCGCCAACCGGCGGGCCAGTAGGCATTGGCGGCCGAAATTCGCGGTTGCCGGGTCGTCCAAGCCGTATTCGGCGAGCGTCGCGGCCGACTCTCTGCTGAGGTCCAGCACGTCGGGCGCGTTGTTTTGCATCCGCCAGGCGACCTCGTAAGAATGGATCACGGCGTCGAGTTCGCTGTCGCGGCCGCGGGCCGCCAGTTGCTCGGCGTTCAAGCCCCGCAGCAGTTCCAATTGCCGCTCCTGCTGGCCGCGATCGAACCGAGGATTCGCCAAATTGCGGATCGTCGCCTCGGTCGCCGGCGCGCCGGCTTTGCCCAATGCCGTGCCCTGGTAGGCGGCGGGCAAGAACGCCGAACCGTAGTTACGCGGCCCGCCATTTCCCGCCGACGGCGCGATCGACACGAATCCCGGCAGATTCCCGTTCTCGGTGCCAAGTCCATACGTGATCCACGAACCCATTGACGGCCGGATGAAATTGGTCGAGCCGCAATGCAGGAACAGCGTCGCCGGTCCGTGGGCCACCCCTTCCGTATGCAGCGAATGCACGAAGCAAAGCTTGTCCGATCGGGCGGCGGTCAGCGGAAACAAATCCGAGCCCCAGCGACCCGATTGACCGTATTGTTTGAACTTCCAGGGCGACTTCATCACGCGATGCGTTGAAGCCCTCTTTCCCGTGTTCGCCAGCACCCGGGCGTCGTCGAACGGCATCGCTTGGCCATCGTGCTTCTCGATGAGCGGCTTATGATCGAACGTGTCGACATGGCTCGGCCCGCCCTGCATGAAGAGGAAAATCACCCGCTTGGCTCGCGGCGGCACGTGGGTTGAACGTGGTGCGAGCGGATCGAGAGCCGCCCCGACAGCGCCAGCGGCAACGCTCGCGGCGCCGCCGGAATTCGAGTCGGCACGCTCCTTCGCATGGGACTCGGACAGCAACCCTCGCAACGCCAACCCGCCGAAACCGCACGCCAAGGACTCAAGCGCCACTCGCCGACTGAGCGAAACCGGACGGTTTAGGGGCGACTGAGGCGACTGGGGCGACGTGGGCGTGAGCGCCTCCGAGGAATTCCCAGTGCGAATGGATAAGTTCGGGCGACGAAGCATGGCTCGATTCTCTTCCATAACTGGTTTTGCCCAAGCGCGTCAGCGGTCGACGCACCCTCCTCAAGTTGGATATCGGTGATTATTGGTAGCGAAAATCAATCGTCCCGAACAACACTTGCACCCACAGGGTCCAGGCCTGTTCGGAACCGCCGCCCGCCGCGCGTGCGTCGCTCACAAAACGCACGGACGCTTCGCGCTCGCTGCTCGATGGCGATCGGCCCATCACGTGAGCGAACAGGGACAGCACACGGTCGGTATCCTCCAGCTTCGGCGAATCGGCCAGCGACCGACGCGCCGTTTCGCGAGCGCGGTCGAGCACGAACGGGTGGTTGCGAAGGAACAACGCTTGCGGCGCCACGGTGCTGATGGAGCGCCGTCCCGTCGACAGGCTCGGATCGGCGAAATCGAACGACTCGAACAGTTCCGGCAGTACGTTCCGCAGCACGGGCCAATAGACTGCGCGGCGGCGGGAGTCGTGTTGATAGCCGTAATCGGCGGCTAATCCGGGTTTCAGCAGTGGGCCGCCCATCGCCAAGTCCAACTCGCCGCTCGCCCACAGCAGCGTGTCGGCGATCGCTTCCGCGTCCAATCGCCGGCGCTGGGCGCGGGCGAGCCAGCGGTTCTCCGGATCGGCGTTGGCTGCGGGCGCCTGTTCCGCCAACCGATAGGCGTTGGAGAGGGCGAGTTCGCGGACGAGCCATTTCACCGAACTGTCGTGGTTTTGGAAATCGATCGCGAGGCGATCCAACAGTTCCGGATGCGAAGGAGGCTCGCCTGTGGCGCCGAAATTGTCCGTCGTTCGCGCGAGGCCGGCGCCGAACATCCAGTGCCAAACGCGGTTGGCCATCACGCGGGCGGTCAGCGGATTCCGCGAGCTTGCCAGCCAGTCGGCGAGCGCACGCCGGCCGCTTTCACCGGCGGCGATGGCGGGGAAGGGTTCATAGAGGGCGACTTGCGGCACGCCGCGGGGGACGGTCGGTCCGCGATTGGCCACCAGTCCGCGGATATGCACGTAAGTGTCCCCGACCTCGTCGCCCGTTTCCTCGCGGATCGCCACGTAGGTGGGACGTCTGGGGCCCGACTGCGTCAACCGCTTCAGCTCGGCCTCCATAGCCTTTAACTGTTCTTCCGCCGCTCGAGAGGCGGCCGTTGCCGCGTTCTGGTTCGCGGGGGCGTTCGACGTTGGCTTCGCGTCCCGCGCGGGCGTCGAGGGGGACGGAGCGGTCGTGGCGGCGCTAGCATTCGCGCTCGCATTCGCGCCCGTAGCCACGCCCGCATTCGCATTGATCGGCAGGAACTGCACGGCGTCGGCGATCACGTGGCCGGAAGTGCCTTCGTTCGACACCATGACGAACCCTTGTCCGTTGGCCTCGAAACGGTGCGTTCCGAGCGAAATCCATAGGCCGTCGATCGGCCCTGGGCGACGTTGATCGACCATGATGGTCGCTTCGCCATCGGCGCTGAACACGGAAACGGGAACGGCGCTCGCGCGATTTCCGCCGGACGCGTAGGCGAGACGCACTTCGTACTTGCCGGCGGCGGGAAGTTCCGGTTGAAAGGTTACGGTCTTCTCGCCCTTGCCTTTGTCTTCGTCGTGCAAGTAGCCCTCGAGCACCCAGGCGGGCGTGAAACGGGAGGCCTGCCATACCCCGACCTTGCGGGCCTGCGTGTCGTCCACCACGACGCCGGGAAGATCCTTGATGGAGGCGACGACTTTCGTCGTCGTGGAAGGTTTTTCCTTGCCTCCCGCCGTCTTGGCGGCGTCGCGCAGCGTTTTGATGCGGCCTTCGAGCGCTTTCACTTGCGCCTCGTGACGGGCCTGCTCGGCTTCTCGCTCCGGCGCCAGCGGCAAAGGAAGCTCGAGCCATTTCGAAACGTTCGCGTGCTCCATCGCCTTCGTGCTGCGGAAGATGCCGGCCAAGGCGTAGTAGTCGCGGGTTGGAATCGGATCGAATTTGTGGTCGTGGCAGCGAGCGCAGGTCAACGTCTGGGCCAGCAGGCCTTTGCCGATGACATCCAGCTGCTCGTCGACATGATCCATTCGCAACTGCTTCTTGTCTTGCTCTTCGAGGTTTGTGTTGCCGAGTGCCAGGAAACTGGTGGCGACGCGTTGGCGGCGGGCGACATCGATGTCGGTTGCGGGGAGCAAATCGCCCGCGATCTGTTCGCGCATGAATTGCGAATAGGGACGGTCGTGGTTGAACGACTCGATCACGTAGTCGCGGTAACGCCACGCATCGGGCAAGACGAACCCGCGCAATGTGATCGACTCGGCATACCGCGCCACATCCAGCCAATGCCGTCCCCAACGCTCGCCAAACCGCGGCGACGCGAGCCAGCGATCGACTCGCCGAGCGTAGGCGTCAGGGGCGTCGTCGAGTTGCGGGGCGCGATGGTCGTCAAAGTCGGAGGCCGCGTGTGCCGCGCCCGCCTCGCGCGCCTCGCCCGTCGCGCCCGTCGCTTCCGCCTCGCCCATCGCCTCGTGGGCTGCTGGGGGCAAGCCAGTGAGATCGTAGGACAGTCTTCGCAGCAATGCCGACGTGGACGCGGGGCCCGCCGGTTCCAATCCCCGCGTTTCCCATTCCGCGGCGAGGAAGGCGTCGTAGGGGGTCAGTGCCTGGGAGGGATGGTCGAGTGAAGGCGACGGTCGAAACTGGGGAAGCCGATAGGCCCAATGTTTTCGGCCTGCTTCGATGTCAATCTCGATCCGTTTCGCGGCCGTGCCTTCGGTCCGGGGATCGGCGGCGCCCGCCTTGATCCAGGTTTCGAAGTCGGCGATGACCGCGTCGGCGAGCTTTCCCTTCGGCGGCATTTCCAGCCCGTCGTACTTCAGAGCCGCCAGGAGCGGGCTGTTCGCCGGATCGCCCTCGATAACCGCCGGACCACTGTCGCCGCCAACCCGTAATCCGGTTTTCGAATCGACGCGCAGGCCGCCCTTGAGCTTCCCTGATTTCTCGGCATCGGCCGAATGGCACGAGTAGCAATGTTCAACGAGCACCGGCCGGATCTTCCGCTCGAAGAAATCGAGCCCCTCGTCGGCGGCGGTGGAACGTGTGGCCACGATAACTGCCAGGGCTGCGAAAGACGCCATCAGCACGCTCATCGCAAGCGCTGGCCGGATCACGGACACTGGCCGCATCAAGGACATACGGCCGAGTTGTGTGGCGGCGCGAACGGAAAGGACGCCGACGCCTAGGCGGCCACGGGTGGGCAGCAGGCCTCGAGTCTCATTCAGCGCGTGCGCGTGGGAGTTCATGCCGTTCCTCCACTCGGGAAACCAGCCCTGGGGTCGATGGAATCGCCGTCGATTCCAGTATACCTTCCGCCCGGGGGGCCACGGGAGATCCTTGGCGGTCAGTCCCGTTGGCGGTCAGTCCCGCAATTCTACCAGCACGTCGTCGGCTTGGCGGTGATCGAGGGCGACGACGGAGCCATCGTCGAGATCGATGGTCCAGGTGGCATGGTCGGGACGTCGGGGACCGACTCGAATCTGCCGACCGATGGCCAGGGGCAGCATGGTGGCGGCGGGGCCGAGTCGCCGCACGATGGCTTGATGGCCTTCGCGGAGCAAGGAGACGCGGACGATCGCGCCCGCCACGAGGCGTTTGCTGTCGACCGGAATCTCGGCCCCGTGTGGATCGACGAGTGGATGTCCCAGCTTGTCGTCCAGGTAGTCGACCGCCCGCTCGTCGTTCACGTGCTCCAGTTGGTCGGCGCGGCGGTGCAGGTCGGTGGCCGGGGTGCCGAGCCTTTCAAGGTAGGTTTCCCAGAGTCTATGCGCGCGGCGCAGCCTCAGGGCTTCGTCGCGCCCCAGATCGGTCAGTCGCAGGCCGTCGCGGGAAAACTCGACAAGGTGGACGGCCGAGAGCGCCTCGGCGGCTCGCCGCAGCAGCGTCGCGCCGCCTTCCAACCGCTCCGTCAGCACCTTCCAGGGAACCCATTCGCGGCCATCGCGTTGCAGGCAGCCGAGCACGTCTTCGCGGAACGCTTGGGGAACCGCGCGGCGGCGGGCCATCCAGCGGGCCGCGAGTCCATTTTCCGGGGCCGCCATCCAAACGGCCGCGAATTGCAGCGTTCCCGCCACCACGATCGCCGAACCGGGCGCGACGTTCAGCCATTCCGACAACGCGTACCCGGCCAGAAAACTGGAAAGTCCGAAGAACGCGGACATCCACAGCATCACGCTCAGCCGTCGACTTACCAGAAGCGCCGTGGCCGCCGGCGTGATAAGCAGGCCGACGACCAAGATCACACCCACGATATGCACGCCGCTCACCACGACTAGCGACGTGCAGGTGGTCAGCAGGTAATCGAGCGCGGCGACGGGAATGCCCAGCGAGGCGGCCATCACCGGGTCGAAACTGGTGAGTTGCAATGAGCGGAAGCCAAGGATGACGGCGGAAAGCACGATCGCGGCGACGCCCGCCATTGTCCACAAGTCGGCCAGTTCCACCGCCAGCAAGTTGCCCGTCACGAAGTGCAACAGGTCGATGTGGATGTAATGGCTGAAATACGAAGCGATCAATCCGCCCAGCGCGAAGATTCCGGTGTAGAGAATGCCAATCGCCGCGTCCTCTTTGACCCGCGATTGACGCGACACGACGCCGACCAGCCCTACGGTCGCCAACCCGGCAATCAGCGCGCCGACGAGCATCGCGGGAGCGTGGGCTTCGAGACCGAACAGCCACTTCATCAGCAGGTAGCCGATAACGACTCCCGCCAGCATCGCATGGGCCAGCGCATCGCCGAGGAACGCCATCCGCCGCAGCACGATGAAGCAGCCTGTGACGCCACAGACAATCGACACCAGCGAGCCAGCCAGAAGCGCTCGAGCCACGTGCGCATGGGTCGCGTGCCAAGCCGTCAAAGACTCCCACCAGTCGCTCATGGGGCCCCTCCGCGACCGGCTAACAACCGGGAAAAGACCTGCAACCGCCCTTCGTAAACTTCGGCGAGCAGTTCCTGGTCGAGCACCGCCGAGGGCGGGCCGTAAGCATACAGCCGCTGTTTGATGAGCAGCAGGTTGTCGAAGTACTCGGCCGCCGTCGCCAGATCGTGATGGACGACAACCAGCGTCCGGCCGGCGGCCCGCATTCGCGACAGCACTTCCAGAATCGCCCGTTCGGTGGACGCGTCGACGCCGGCGAACGGTTCATCGAGCAAGAGGATTTCGGCGCCTTGAGCCATCGCCCGCGCCATGAAGACCCGCTGCTGCTGGCCGCCCGACAGTTGGCCAATCCGCCGGTCGCGGTACTCGGCCATGCGGACGGTTTCCAGGGCCTCGTCCGCCGCTCGAAAGTCGTCGGCGGACGGTTCCCGCCACCAAGGAATGCGGCCATAGCGCCCCATCAAGGCGACCTCGCGCACCGAGACGGGAAAGTCCCAGTCGACCGCGCCCCGCTGGGGCACGTAAGCCACTCGGCCCGCGGCCCGCTCAAGCGGCTGGCCGAAAATGCGCACGCGTCCGATATCGGGACGCAGGAAACCGAGGATCGCTTTGACCAGCGTCGATTTTCCCGAGCCATTGGGACCGATGATGCCCACTAGTTGACCGGCCCCAATCGAGACCGAAATGTCGAGCAGCGCCGCCACCTGCCCGTAGCTGACTGTCAAATGCTCGATTTCAATCGCGGGCGGGCCATCGATCGTCGGCCCGACAGTGGCGCTCATCGCAACGCCTCCACGATCGTAACGATGTTTTCCCGCATCATGCCGAGGTAGGTTTCGCCGGCCGACCCCGGAGGTCCCATCGAATCGGAATAGAGTTCCCCGCCGATCCGCACG
>JBIKVL010000123.1:0-8372 GCA_044356875.1 Pirellulaceae bacterium
GAAGGGGAAGCGATCGACGAGGAACGGCGCCTGTGCTACGTCGGCATCACGCGGGCGAAGGAGCGGTTGACGCTCTCGCTAGCGCTTACTCGCATGAAATGGGGCAAGCCTCGCGACACGATCCCGAGCCGGTTTTTGTTCGAAATCACCGGCCAAGCCGAGAACTTCGCCAAAGTGGCGGCGGAGAAAAAGGCCGCCGAGCGTCGCGCGGCCTCGGGACCGCGGCGCCGCGACTAACCGACCAACGGTTCCTCGGCGGCGAATTCGATTTTGCGGTCGCGTTCGCTGCGGGCCAACGCGATGAACACCGTCAGCGGTCCCAGGCGGCCCAAGAACATCAACGCGATGATGATCAGCCGGCCGAGGCTGCTGAGCTTCGTCGTCATGCCGGTGGACAGGCCCACGGTGCCGAGCGCCGAAACGCATTCGAACGCCATGTCGCGGAAGCCCGAGTTGCCGTTGTTGCCGGGGCCGGCCGACTGTTCGATGGTCAGCAGCATCAACAGTCCGATCGACGCGATGATCGAAAACAGCAGCGCCGTCGCCACCGCTCGTTCGACAATCTGGTGGGTAATCGAGCGCCGGAACACGTGGACCTTCCCGAACCCTCGGAACGTGGACCAAGCGCGGCAGGCGAGCACCATGAACGTCGAAACCTTGAATCCGCCGCCCGTCGAGCAGGGCCCGGCTCCGATCAGCATCAACAGCATGGTCACGAAGAGCGTCGCGTCGGTCAGTTTCGCGTAGTCGACGGTGTTGAATCCGGCGGTTCGCGGCGTCGTCGATTCGAACAGCGAGGTCATCAGCTTTTGGGCGAGCGGCTTGCCCGCCAACGCGCCGTCCCATTCCAAGACGAGGAACGCGAGCATGCCCAGCAGCAGCAGCACGGCGGTGCCGAGCAGCATCAGTTTCGAATGCAGCAGCAAATGCCCCCAACGCTCGCCGAGCGGATGCACGCGTTGGCGATGCCAATCGAGGATCACGGGGAAACCGATGCCGCCCAGGATGATTTCGATCGCGATCGTGAAGTTGACGACCGGATCGTGTTGGTAACGCATCAGGTTGTCGTCTTCCAGTCCGAAGCCGGCATTGCAGAACGCGGCGATCGAATGAAAGACGCCATGCCATAAGGCGTCACTCCAGGGAAATCCATAACGCCACGCGAAGTTCACGCATAGGGTCGCCGCGCCCACCGCCTCCACGGCCAGGGTCGCGAGCAGCACGCCGCGGAGCACCCAGCGGATGTCCGCTTGGCTGCCGGCCCCGAGCGTTTCCGAAATGATCGCCCGCTGCCGCAAGCTCTCCCGAGCGCCAAACGTGAACGACACGAATGTCGTCACCGTCATGATGCCGATGCCGCCCACTTGGATCAGCGCGGCGATCACCAACTGGCCGACAAACGAGTAATCATGGCCGGTGGAACGCACCGTGAGTCCCGTGACGCAGACCGCGCTAGTCGACGTGAACGCCGCGTCCAGCCACGAAATCGGCAGATTGTTCGCGCTCGACCGCTCGCCGCGGGAAAACGGCAGGGTCAACAGGACCATTCCGAGCAGGATGGTGCCGGCGAACCAGAAAAACGAGACGCGGGCCGGATGGCGGGTCAACGACCCGGCGAATTGGGACATGCCAGTAGGCTTCGCGGGCGAAGCGGCTCCGTCAGGTTTTCGCGAACGACAGGCGACGCGGCGTGGCGATCCGTTCCCAGTCGCTGGTCGACATGATGATCGAATGCGTCAACGAACCGGCATTGAAGGCCACTCGACCGTGCGACGTCCCCACGTGGATGTCCGCCCACAGCTCGAACGGCAAAATCGGCTGGCCGAACGGCGGCACGCAGCCGGGAACCAAGCCCGTCAGCGCTAGCAATTCGTCGGGGGTCGCGAAGCGGCTCTTCTTCGCGTTCAAAGCCGCCTTGATCGCGGCCGAATCGAGCTTGCGGTCCGCCGGCAGAACGAACAAGCCAAAGGCATCGTCGATTTTCAAGAGCAAGGCTTTCGCGCCGACCGACAACGGTTCGCCGCGAACGCGGGCCGAGTCTTCCGAAGTGGGCGTCGGCTCATGCTCCAATTCGCGGAATTCGGCTCCGCCCGCGCCGAGCAGTCGCCGGATCGCTTCCAAAATACTCATCGACGGTCACTCCCGCATACTCATCGATTGTCACTCCCGCCGCGGTTCGACGCCCAGCAAATGACGGACAAGAAAGTCCGCGCGCCGCCGTCGGCCGTACGGGGTCTCCGCCGCGCCATGGCCCGCGCCCGGAATCACCAGCAAGTCGAAATCCTTGTCGGCGCGAACGAGCGCGTCGACCACCTGCATCGTCGAGGCCGGATCGACATTCCGGTCCAACTCGCCGACGATCAGCAACAGCCGGCCCGACAGCCGATGCGCCTGCGTGGCGTTCGATTGTTCTTCGAAATGCGGCCCCACAGGCCAGCCCATCCACAGTTCGTTCCACCAGACTTTGTCCATCCGATTGTCGTGGCAGCCGCAGTCGGCGACCGCCACGCGATAGAAATCGCCGTGGGCGATGAGGCCGCGGACCGCGTTCTGGCCGCCTGCGCTGCCGCCGTAAAGTCCCACGCGCGACGGGTCGAGTTCGGGATATTTCGTGGCGAGCGCGCGGATCCAGGCGATGCGGTCGGGGAAGCCGGCATCGCCCAAGTTTTTATGGCAAACGTCGTGGAACGCCTTGCCGCGATGCGACGTGCCCATCCCGTCGATCATCACCACGACGAACCCCAGTTCGGCGATTTGCCGCGGTCCCGACTGGGTTCCCCACTCCTTCGGCACGTACGCCGACTGCGGACCCGCATAAATCTGTTCGACGATCGGCCACCGCTTCGCCGCGTCGAAGTTCGTCGGCCGGATCACGACTCCATGAATATCGGTTTGGCCGTCCCGTCCCTTCGCCACGAAACGCTCGGGGAGGAGCCAGCCGGTTTCCATCAGCCGCGACGCGTCCGCCCGTTCCAGCTCGCACACCAAATCGCCCGTGTCCACTCGCCGCAGTTCGACCACTGGCGGCTGATCGACACGCGACCAAGTCGCGATCAGGAAGCGGCCATCGGGTGAAAACCGCCAACGATGCGTGCCGTCGGAGCGGGTGAGCCGCGTCAATCCGCCGCCGTCAAAGCCGACACGAACCAAGTGGACATGGTACGGATCCTGCTCGGGATCAAGACCTCCGACCCGCAGCCACAGTTCCCGCTTCGACTCGTCCACCCGCTCGACGCCCCGCACCACCCAGTTGCCTCGAGTGATCTGCCCTTTCACGATTCCCCGCGCCGTGTCGTACAAGTAGAGATGGTTGTGGCCATCCCGTTCACTCATCCAAAGCGCTTCGTTCGTCTGGTCAAGCCAATGCAGGAACTGCTTGTGGGCGTAGTCGAAGAAGGTCGGCGAACGCTCCTCGATAACGACGCGAAAGGCGCCGGTAGCGGGCGTCACGGCGAACACACGGGTCCATTGGTGGCCCCGTTCGTGGTGCGTGAAAGTGAACTCCGCCGAGTCAGGACGCCAGCGGGGACCGTCCAGCGACCACGTTTTGTCGCTGAGGATGCGTTCCAATTCGGCCGCCAGCGGCGCGACGCGACGTCCGTCGAGCGACACGATCCGCGGACGGCGCTGCGGCAGCGGATCGCCCGGCTTCGCATAGGAGAACGTATGCAGCTTCGGCTGCAGCTGATCCCGTGGCGATGATTCAATGAGATGCACTTCGCGTTCGGGCGCTGCCCGCGTTTGCCAGGCCACCGCATAGCGGCCGTCGGGAGACCAGAGGAACGGCCCTCCGTACGCATCATCCGCCGTCCCGTCGCTCGTCAACTTGGCTGCGTCCTGATTCGCGTCTTGATCGGCGTCTTGATCGGCGTCCGAATCAGCCGCTCGATCGGCGGCTCCGTTCGGTGCGCCAGCGTCGGCGCCCGGCGCGACTTTCTTCGCATCTTCTGCGTCCTTGGCGTCTGCGGCGTCCTTGGCGTCCTTGGCGTTGTTGGCTGGCTTCCCGTCAGTTTCGGAATCCGTTCGGCGGCGATCGATGAGCCGCAGGTTGTGGTCGACAACTTCGAGCCTCCAACGGCCGTCCGGCGAGTTGGAGCTCGGTCCGCGGTCGCGGTTGCGGCCGGAAGGTCGCGGGTTCGCTGGACGTTTGCCGTCGATCCGCGCGACGCTGGGCGTCGCGGTGGCGACGAACAACGCGCGGCTCTCGCCCTTCAGATCGGCGACCCGCCAGGCATGGCCGGCGAAGGTGTGCTGTCGATGTTTGGCGCCTGCCGCGAGGCGACCGTAGCTGCGCTCGGGGCCGGCGTCCGGAACCCAGAACAGTTCGACTTCGTTCGGGGTCGCATTGACGAAGAGCATCGAGGTTTCTGCGCCGCCGTTGACGCTGCGCCGGAACACCGCCTGCGGGGCGAGCGATGGACCGTCGGCATCGGAGCCGCCGTTGGCGCCGCGTTGTTCTGGTTTCGCCGCTTTGTCCACGGTGCCTGGTTGGTTTCCGGGCGGGCTCTGCCCGTCGCCGCCTTCGGCGGGCGGGCGGAGACGCTCGAGCGTGTGATCGGCAAGCGTCAGTTCCCAATTCGCGTTGTAAGCGAAAAAGCGGAGTCGCCGCTGGTCGGTGGAAAGGTCGAGCCGTTCCAGCGGCAAGCGCGCGGCTGAGACAGTGGGTGACATCGGGGGTGACATCGGGGGTGACATCGGTGGCCGCAACGCGGCTTGCAGTGCGGCGGCAAGTTTGGCGTGGTCACAGGCCGTTCGCCGTTCGCCCCGTTCGGCGTCCACCCAGATGAATTCGTGCGAATCCGGACCGGTCTCGATCCGGTACCAAAAGGCTGTTCCGGCCGCGTTCCATTGGGGTTCGACGCGGAGGCGAAAGACGCGGTTCGAGACGCGTTGGTCGAGGGTCGCCGCGCGTTCGTAGTCGGCGCGAGTGCCTTGTGCGGTGGCGTCGCGCGTGGGCGGCATCGCGGAGATGGCGACCGCGAGCGTCCACGCCACCACAGTCGACGTGAAGCCTGTCGTAACGCCAGTTGAAAACCAAAGCGACGCTCGGAGCGAATCCATCATGTTCATGGTCTGGGGCCGTCACCGCTGGCTTGGGCGTCGCTGAGCGCCGCGCCGAGGTGAAGGCGGATCTCCTGTTCGATACGGCCGCGGAAGAGCAGGGCGGCCATGGGAAGTTGGCAATGGACGCGGGCCGCCGCTTCCTCGACGACGATCTGCCCCGTGATCCGGAAACCGACCGCCGTGAATCCGTAGTGCAACTCGTTGCCGCGCCAATCGCCTTCGAGGTCGCTCAGTTGATCCCCGAACCCCGCCGCCATCCGCGGCAGCACGTGTTCGAGCCGCACGCGGGCGGCGGATTGTCCTAATCGATGGGGCACAACGGTTTGAAACTGAGCCATAGGTGACCTGTCCGTGACCTATCTGTGGAAAGTGGCGGGGAAGGCCGTTGCTACGCTTTCAACGCGAGCGGCTGAGAGGCGGCGGGCGAATGGCGTGGGGAGTGGGCGGCCAAGGCGTTGACCCAATCGCGAACGAGGTCGGCGACAAGCCTCCCTGAGCGGTCAGGGTGGCAGACGGCGCCGCGTAGGGCCACAAAATCGGGCGCAAACGTCAACGCTCGCGGTAGGTCCGCCCGACGCAGCGATCCGGCCAGGACGACGAGCAACCCGAGTTGGCGGGCGCGGCGGCACACGCTTTCGAGCCTCGTGGAATTCAGCAGTTCGAACAGCGAGCCCTGATGCTTGCCGTGGGTGTCGATGAGGAGAGCTCCGGCCGACAGCGATTCAGCGGCGTCCAGGATCGCTTCGGGCGCGGGCGCGTCGGCTTGAACGTCGTCCGCGTAGGCCACGGCGACTCGGGTGGTACCGACGGGCAGCCGGCGCCAGGCGGCGGCGAGTCGTTCGCGCCAATCGGGACGGCTCCGCCAACCTGCCAATCCGATCTTTGCGAATTGAAACGGCCCTGACTGGGCGAGCCGCTGTTCGAGCCCCACGTCCCCCAATTCGCCCAACGCGACGCTCATCGGCAGATTCGCGGGCACGGCGGCTCGCAACGCTCGCCAAGCCGCCGGTTCGACCGGTCCGAGCGCGCCGGCCGCCGGCTCCTTCAAATCAATCAAGTCCGCGCCCGCCGACGCGGCGATCACGGCTTCCTCAACGTCCCGCACACTGATCAGCAACCGTGTCACGACGCTGATCCTTTCGGCACGGCGGCCAACCCACTGCAAGGCTCGCCCGAGCCTGGGCAGGTGGCATGCGAACCGCAGGGTTCGCCAGTTCCCGGACAGGCGGCGTGCGTGCCGCAAGGTTCTCCGGTTCCGGGGCAAGCGGTTTGCGTGCCGCAAGGCTCGCCGGTTCCGGGGCACTGTTCCGTGGAGCAGCCGCGACGCGCCCGATGGACGGCGGCGAGCCGTCCGTTGAGTTGTCGGAGCAAGTCGAGCGTGATCGGTTCGCACCACGTGCCGCTGAGGATGATGTAACCTTCCGCCCATTTTCCGAAGGCGGGTGGGATGTCTCTCCGATGCCATTGCGGTTCGGCTTCGGCGAGTCGCACGATCACGTTGGCGGTTTTCGCGTAGGCGTGTTGGAGGGCGGCAAGCGGCACATCGCTCTGGCCGCGGAAGAACACCTCGACGACGTCGATCGGCACGCGCTGCGGTTCCGCCGCTCCGAGGTAAACCAGCAATTCGCCATCGCGGTAGGCCAGGCGGGGGCGTTGGGCCCAGCGGACGATGGCGATGGTCGCAATGGCACACGAGCCGGCGGCCATACCGGCCAGAACGAGCGTCCACGCGGGCCAAGTCGCGAACCAGCCCCAGCCCAAACTGGCCAATCCAGCCGCTGCGATGAGCAAGGGGATCGCCACCAGCGGCCCGACGGCCCGGCGATTCGGTTTCAGCCAACATTCGTCCATCAACATTCGTCCATGGCGGGGAAGCTCGCGGAAGGCGCCAACCGGCAAGAGCGGCAATTGCTGGAAAGATATGGGGATTTGGGTTAAGATCGCGATGTGGATCACGAACTTATTACGACGACTCAACAGTTGCTTGACTTCTGCGCCTTCGCGGCCGGAGCGCCGTCGTTGGCATTCGACACCGAGTTCGTGTCAGAAGACAGTTATCGTCCGCAACTGTGTTTGGTGCAAGTCGCGGTGGGTTCGCGGTTCGCCATCATCGATCCGCTGGCGGTGCCCGATCTGCGGCCGTTCTGGAATCTGGTGGTGGCTCCCGGGCACGAGACGATCGTGCATGCGGGGCGGGAAGAGTTCCGCTTCTGTCGCTGGGCGACGGGCAAGCGGCCGCATCAGTTGTTCGACGTGCAACTTGCGGCGGGGCTGATCGGCATGGAGTACCCGGCCGCCTACAGCAATTTGATCTCGCGGCTGCTCGGCAAATCGCTGACCAAGGGGGAAACCCGCACTGACTGGCGGCGGCGGCCGTTGAGCGATTCGCAACTGGAATACGCGTTGCTGGACGTCGTCTATCTCGACCGTTTGCGCCGGGTGCTGGGAGACCGCATCGAGAAATTGGGGCGGACCGAATGGCTGCGGTCGGAGATCGATGCCTGGCAGGATCATATCGAGGAGTACGAAGAGGGGGAGCGGTGGCGGCGTTTGGCCGGGGTTTCGGGACTTTCTCCCCGCGTTCTGGCGTTGGTGCGGGAACTGTGGCACTGGCGGGAAGAGCTGGCCGCGCAGCGGGACTGGCCCGTCCGACGAGTGTTGCGGGACGATTTGATCATCGAGCTGGCCCGGCGTCAGTCGGCGGATCCCCGGCGGATTCGCGCGATTCGCGGACTGGAACGGGGCGACTTGCAGAAACATCTGCCGCAACTTGCGCTCTGCATGGAGCGGGCCCTGCAACTGCCAGAGGCCGACTGTCCCCAGCCACTTCCCCGCAGTGGCCGGCCGCAATTGAATCTGCTCGGCCAGTTCCTGCACACGGCGGTTAGCAGCCTGTGCCACAAGGCGCATGTGGCGCCAAGCCTTGTGGGGACGGTGGAGGACGTGCGGGATCTGATCGCATTCAGGCTGAACCTCGGCGGGGCGAATCGATTGCCGCCGCCCGCGTTGGCGGTCGGTTGGCGGGCCGAAGTCGTCGGCCACGCCATCGAGGAATTGCTCGGGGGAAAACTGGCGATTCAGATCATCGACCCGCTGTCCGATGTCCCCCTGCGGTTCGTGCCGCAGCCGGGGGAGGCGTAGACGCCGGTCCCCCACTCGCTTCTGCCGCCGCAGCGTTTTTCGCCGCAGCGTTTTTCGCCTCAGCTCTTCCCGCCGCAGCGCTTCTCGCCGCGGTGACTCCCAGTTTAGCAATGCCGTTTTAGCGTTTCGCGGGAGTCGGACGTCTGGCAGGCGTGGGCACGGAGATG
>JBIKVL010000124.1:0-8333 GCA_044356875.1 Pirellulaceae bacterium
AGCCGAGCGTTGGACCACGGAGTGGTCCACGACTTAGTCCATCCTCACCGGAGGCAGCGTTTGCCGGACGCGGCACCAAAGTCGCGGACCACTCTGTGGTCCGCAGTCCTCCTTCGCGCCTCCGCCCTGCCGCAAACCGCCGGCTGGCATCCGACCTCTTTTTGGGCCGCGCGTTCAAAACCCATTCGCGATATCAACCGCGATCTTTTTCCAGCCGAGCGTTGGACTACGGAGTGGTCCACGACTTAGTCCATCCTCACCGGAGGCAGCGCCCACTCACGCGGATCGGCGAATGGAGCGTCGGTCCATTCGCGGTTCCCATTGCCGCTTGCAACTCGCTCGGCGGCCGCCCACAATGCCTCCCCGTTCCAACGGAACTTATTCGCCGTTATGGATGCGTGGGAGTGGCGTTGGCAGTGGGCCTCGATCATCGGAAGCGAGCGCGAACATGAGACACGATTTGGTTAGTAAATCTCGAAGCTGGATTCACCGTAGCTGGATTCACCGAAGCTGGGTTTGGGGAGTCGTGCTGGCGGGGGCGGCGCAAGCCGTCGGACCGGCCGCCGCGCAAGTGCCTTCGAAACCGGGCGATTGGCCGCAATGGCGCGGGCCCAACCGCGATGGCATCAGCGCGGAAACCAAGTTGCTGAAGTCGTGGCCGAAAGAGGGACCGACGCAACTTTGGCAGGTCGACACCGTCGGCGCTGGTTATTCGTCGCTGGCCGTAAAAGATGGCCGGATCTTCACTCAAGGAGATCTGGACGGCGTCGAGCACGCTGTGGCGCTGGACGCCAACACTGGCAAGACGTTGTGGGCGGTCCAGCCGGGACCGCTCGCCGCCCAACTGGACGACAAAGTCGGTGGCGAATTCAAGCAGATGGACAAAGACGGCAATGGCGTCGTCGATGAACTGGAAGCGCTGCGAAGGCTCAGCTGGGACTTGAACAAATTCGATAAACCGGCGCCGGGAGACGGTCCTGAAACCGCCAAGCGCCGCGCTGCCGCCTTGTTCGCGGCGCTCGACCAAAACAACGATGGCGGCCTGAGCCACGCCGAGGCGGGCCGGGAACTCCGCGACCAGTTCGAACGCTCAGATGCCGAGGACAAATCGGTGGACGCCATGACTCTGGCCGCTAGCCGGGCCGAAGAGCTGGTCAAGGCCGCCGATAAAGACGCGGACGGAAAGGTAACCAAGGATGAAGCTCGGGGACAGGCGATCGAGCGGCTGTTCGGTCGCGCGGACCAGCGTGATCCGGCCACGAACCGCGGCGACGACGTCGTGACGCTCGCGGAGTTGACCGAGTTCTTCCGCAAGTCCGAGCCGGGCCGCGACGGCCTGCTCAGCAAAACCGAGCTCGAAAACTTGTACCTTCGCAGCAAGGCGTACGGCGACGGCCAGTTGACGGCGAGCGAACTGCGGGGACTTTACGGCGGCTACCGCAACGGCATGGGCGATGGCCCACGCGGCACGCCGACGGTCGATGGCGACCGCGTATATGTGGTCGGCGGCTTTGGCGACGTCACGTGCTTGGAAGCCACCACCGGCAAGACCGTGTGGCACACGAATTTGCGGACCAACTTTGGCGGTGGACTGCCCGGCTGGGGCTATTCCGAATCGCCCTTAATTACCGGCGACATGGTCATCGTCACGCCGGGCGGTTCCAAAGGCACGCTCGTCGCGCTGAACAAGATGACGGGCGAAACGATTTGGCAAAGCGCGGGCATCAAGGAAGGCGCCCACTACTCGTCGGCCGTTCTGGCGGACATCGCGGGCTCGCGGCAAATCGTGCAATTCTCTTCGGGCAGCGTTTTCGGCGTGTCGCTCCAGGACGGCAAATACCTGTGGCAGTACAAGGCGCCGGCCAACGGCACCGCGAACTGCTGCGCCCCGATCGTGGACGGCGACTATGTGTTCGCTTCCAGCGCCTATGGCACCGGCGGCGGGCTGGCCCATATCACGGGCGGCGGCGACATGCCGCTGGTGGAGGAGGTGTACTTCGAGAAGAAAATGGCCTGCCACCACGGTGGCATCGTGAAGGTGGGCGAATACCTTTACAGCAACGGCGGCGGCGCTCTCATTTGCATGAACTTCAAGACTGGCAAAATCGCTTGGCAGGCCCGCAGCGTCGGCAAAGGCGCGCTGTTGGTCGCCGACGGGTTGCTGTATCTGCTCAGCGAAAGCCACGAAGTGGCGATCGCTGAAGCGACGCCGGAAGAGTATCGCGAATTGGGCCGCTTCAAGATCAATTCGCACGGCCGGCCCAGTTGGGCGCACCCCGTGGTCGCGGGCGGCAAGCTGCTGCTGCGGGACCAAGAATGGCTCGGCGCGTACGATATCCAGGCCAAGTAGCCCTTGGAGCGTGAATCGTGCCGGCGCGAATCGTGCCGGCGCGAATTGTGCCGGCGCGAATCGTGCCGGCGCCTAACGCTACCAGTGCGACTTGGGCCCGAGCGCACTGAGCCAATTCGCGTTGGTTCGGCGCGAAGCGGCTCCGTCCGCGTTTCGACGGCATGTCGCTGTGGGCGATGTGCCGTCACGTTTTACGGGCAAGCAACGCAAGCACGCTTGGCCACGTTGGCGGTTGCCCTAGCGTCGATAGTGCTGACGAGTCGTTCCGTTTCTCCGGCAAATCACCACCGAGGCAAGTAAAACCATGTCTGGGAATTCCCCGTCGGCCACACCTTGGACAGCTTGGATCGCGGTGCTGGCTGTCACCGTTCTTTCGATCGGAACGTCATCGGCGCGATTATCGGCCACCGAACCGCCCGCCGCGACGCCCGCCGCGAAGGCCGACTCGAAGGCCGCCAGCGCCGCCCAGTCGCCCTTGGTCGTTCACAAGCGATGGCAGGTTGAAGAGAAAGGCGCGTGGGTCGCGCGGGAAGCGGCCGAGTCTTGGGAGCCGCGGAAAACGGCGGTCATCGTCTGCGATGTCTGGGATTCCCATCACTGTTTGAACGCGGTGCGACGGGTGGAAGAGCTGGCGCCGCGGATGAACCGCGTGTTGCATGCGGCCCGTGACCAAGGCGTTTTGATCATCCACGCGCCGAGTAGTTGCATGGCGGCGTACGAGGGCCATCCGGGCCGCGAGCGGGCAAAGGCGGCGCCAACGGCCGCCAATCTTCCGTCGGACATCGGCGACTGGTGCCGAAAAATATCGGCCGAGGAAAAGGTTGTGTATCCGGTCGATCAAACGGACGGAGGCGAAGACGACGATCCGGCCGAGCATGCGGCGTGGCATCAGCGTTTGGCGGGCCTGGGCCGCAACCCGCGAGCGCCGTGGAAGGCGCAGCTGGACGCGATTGACATCGCGGCCGACGACGCGATCAGCGACTCGGGCGTGGAGATCTGGAATCTGCTCGAACAACGCGGCATCGCCAACGTCGTGTTGCTCGGAGTCCACACCAACATGTGCGTGCTCGGACGGCCATTCGGACTCAGGCAGCTCGCCAAGAACGGCAAGAACGTCGTGCTCATGCGGGACATGACAGACACAATGTACAACCCGCAGCGCTGGCCGTATGTGACGCATTACGTCGGGACCGAGCGGGTCGTGGAACACATCGAACGGGTCGTCTGTCCGACGATCACGAGCGTCGATTTCGCGGGCGGCGAGCCGTTCCGGTTTCAGCATGATCGCCGTTCGATCGTGATGCTGATTGGCGAGGACGAGTACCGCACCTGGGAAACGTTGCCCGAGTTCGCCAAGACGGAACTCGAACCGGCCGGTTTCCAAGTCACCGTGATCCATTCGGCCGCGGACAATCCGAACCACTTTCCGGGACTCGTGCCGGCGCTGTCGCGGGCCGATCTGCTGCTGGTGAGCGTGCGGCGGCGGACGCCGCCCCAAGCCGAATTGGACGCGATCCGTGCGCATATCGCGGCGGGCAAGCCGGTCGTCGGCATCCGTACGGCGAGCCATGCGTTTTCGCTCCGCGGCAACAAGCCTCAGCCCGAAGGCCACGATGCGTGGATCGACTTCGACCCGCGAGTGCTGGGAGGCCACTACGTCGGCCATCATGGCGCGGGACCGACGACGACAGTGGCCGCTTCGCCGGGATCGGCCACTCATCCGATCCTCGCGGGTATCGACCTCGCGAAATTGATCGGCAACGGCTCGCTCTACCGAGTCATGCCGCTTGAGCCCTCCGCGACCGCGCTCTTGACCGGCGTTTCGGCCAATCACCCCGCCGAACCGGTCGCCTGGGTCAACTCGCCACGGCGCGGCGGCTCCCGCGTCTTTTACACCTCGTTCGGCCACATCGACGATTTCCAAAACCCCGAATTCCGCAAATTGCTGCTCAACGGCATCTGCTGGACGCTGGGCAATGCGCCCCCTCCCGTAGCCTCGCTGCGAAAGTAAACGCCCCGCAAACCCGCTGTGAACCGTTGAAAGCTCGGCGAAAGGCGAACCCTTCGTGTCCATGACCAATAACAGAACGAACAACACGACCGATGCCGCGACCAACAACGCGACCAATAACGCGACCATCAATCCAGCCAACAACTCGATTGGCGACAACCTGACGGCCAGCACCGACTCGACCGCCAGCAAGTCGAATGGAACCGCCTTCGCCGTCTTCGCGGGCGGCTGTTTTTGGTGTACCGAGGCGGTGTTCGAGCAGTTGGCCGGCGTGGTGGATGTGGTGAGCGGTTACGCCGGCGGCAGCGAGGAAACGGCGTCTTACCGCGTCGTCTGCTCGGGAACCACTCGCCATGCCGAAGTTATCCGGATCGAGTACGACCCCACTCGCATCAGTTTCGAACAATTGCTCGATGTTTTCTTCGACACCCACGATCCCACGACCTTGAATCGCCAAGGGAACGACATTGGCCCGCAGTACCGCTCGGCGATCTTCGTCGCGACCGAGTCCGAACGAGCGCTCGCGGCGGCGAAAATAGCCGGGTTGAACGCCAAGGGAAAATTCCCGCGACCAATCGTCACGACCATCGAACCGCTGGACCGGTTCTTCCCGGCCGAGCAGTACCATCAGGACTACGCTCGTCGCCATCCCGAAGAGCCGTACATCCAATTCCAGGCGTGGCCAAAAGTCTGCAAAGTCCGCGACAAACATCCCGGTTTGGTGCGCGCCATCTGAATGGCCACCCCGCCGTCCGATGGAGTCTTTCAGCCAAGGACGCCCGGAGCCGCATCCACGGCTTGGGCGAGCATCCGCAGGCTGTCGGCGATTTGAACTGGGTATGCCGGGGCGTCTTCGAGCTGCCGCAAAGGTTCGGGAAGCGCGGCAAGGTTCAGAGCCGCCAATTCGCGGATTTCGGCGAGCGATGGGCTGTTATCGAGTCGGCGGCCCTCGGCCATGACTCGCTTAAGAAGCGGTTCCCCCGGTTCGTGGTCTTGTTCCAAGGCGATGGTGTCGCCAGCCATTCGCCCATCGACGAATCGCCGAAACACCTGTTTGCGGCCCGGCCAGGTCGCTTTGCCTTCCGATCGTTTACGACGCGCTCGTCCGGCGTACTCTTGGAGCTTGTACGCGCAATCGAGATAAGGGGCGTCGGCGGAAACATCGAGCCGGCTGCCGATACCAAAACCATCGATCGGCGCGCCGGAAGCCAACAGCTCACGCAATCTCCACTCGTCTAAATTGCCGCTGGCGAAAATCGTGACATGCCTCAACTGGCTGTCGTCGAGGATGCGACGGACGCGGCGGGCGTGGTCTGCTAAGTCGCCGCTATCCAGCCGCACGCCTTGAATCACGACATCGGCGGTCGACGGATGGGAACGCAAACGCGCCGCCAGTTCGGCAAGTTTCGCGGCGGCCGCTTCGGTGTCGTAGGTATCGATCAGCAGAGTGACTTGGCCCGGATTGGCTCGCGCGAATTGTTCGAAGGCGTCCAATTCGTCCTCGTGCGCTTGCACAAACGAGTGCGCCATCGTGCCGAACAAGGGGATTCCAAACTGTTTCCCCGCGAGCACCGTCGCGGTGCCCGCGAACCCAGCCAGATAAGCCGCCCGCGCGGCGAATAAGCCGGCCTCGAAACCGTGGGCCCGCCGCATTCCGAAATCGACGAGCAATTTTCCGGCGGCGCTGGCTCGTTGCGCGACGAGCACCGAGCGGGCCGCTTTGGAGGCGATGAGCGTTTGGAATTGCAGCAAATTGATGATTCGCGATTCGACGAACTGGGCTTCGGGGAGCGGCGCGGTCACGCGCAGGATCGGTTCGTGGGGGAAAAACACGGAGCCTTCCGGCATCGCATGGACTTCGCCCGAGAAACGAAAGTTCGACAGCCTGTCGAGGAAATCGGGACGGAACTGGCCGCGGCGGGCGAGCCACTCCAATTCGTCGGGACGAAACCGCAGCGACTCGAGGTAGCCGAGCACCTGCTCCAATCCGGCGGCGACGAAGAAATTTCGGCCGGCCGGCAGCTTCCGCGCGAAGAACTCGAAGACCGCCGTCTCCTCCATGCCCTCGTGGTAGTACCCCTGCATCATCGTCAACTGATACAGGTCGGTAAGCAGCGTCGGGGATGGAAAGGCGGGCTCGACCGCTTCGCCACTGTCAGCTCCGCCCCGTCGACTCGTGCTGGGAAAGGACCGACCGGTGGGATCGGCGAGCAACGTGCCATGCTCGAGCAACGAGCGGATCGCTTGCTGGCCCGCGGCGGGATTGAGCGCGCGGATGGAGTCGGCGAGCACCACGACCTCGAAGCCGGCGCGGAGTGCGTCGCGGGCCGTTTCGACCACGCAGTATTCGGTGGCGACTCCGGCGAGAAACAGCCGTCGCACGTCGTGATCACGCAGCCAAACGGCCAAGTGCGTGTCCGCGAATGCTGAGTAAGCCTCGCGATCGCGGTCGGTGCCTTTCGACGCGATGTAGGCGTCGGGAGGCAGTTCGAGATCGCCCGCGAATCGAGCGCCCGTAGTATCCTGAACGCAGTGAATCGGCCAGAGGCCGCCTTGGGCGGTGAACGAGCAATGGTTCGCAGGGTGCCAATCGCGAGTGGCGACGACCGGACAGCCGTGGGCCTGAAACCGTCGTATCCGCTCATTCACAAGAGCAGTCAATAGATCAGCGCCAGGCACCGCCAACGGCCCACCGGGAAGGAAGTCCTGCTGCAGGTCGACCACGACCAACGCGTCGCCCACTCGCGGCCGGAGGCCCGGCGTCAGCACTCCGTCCGCCACAGGCCCGGCCATGTTGATCTCCGTTAGGTTAAACGAACAGTTCGCGGAGCGGTTCGCCATGAGGAAGAACGGCAACCGGCCGGCCGGATGGAGTTCGATACGACTTCTTCGCATCCACGCCTAAGTGCTGATAGATGGTGGCGAGCACGTCGTGAGGCGGCTTGGGATTGTCCTTCGGAAAGGCGCCGTTGCTGTCGGAAGCGCCCAGCACTCGGCCGCCCTGGATACGGCCTCCCGCAAGAGCCGCGCTGAAGACGTTCGGATAGTGGTCGCGGCCGGCATCCTTGTTGACTCGCGGAGTGCGGCCGAATTCGCCCCAGGCGACGACGAGCGTCGACGACAGAAGGCCACGTTCCTCCAAATCATTGATGAGCGCTGTGTAGGCTTGATCCCATCGCGGCAGGAAACCGCGCCGTAGCGAATCGAAGCCCATCACGTGCGTGTCCCACCAACGCAGATCGACCGTCACGAGTCTCACGCCGGCTTCCACGAGCCGCCGCGCGAGCAACATCCGTTGGCTCCAAGCGGGCGCGCCGCAGCGGTTCGAGGCGCCTGGATCGAACGCCGGCATGAAACCGTAGCGTTCGCGAATCGCGGCCGGCTCGGCATCCAAATCGAACGCCCGTTGAGCGGCCGGCGAGCAGAGGATATCCCAGGCTTTCTGGCCGAACTGATCGAGCGCCTCCATGTGGCCGCGATTATCCAGTTCGCGGCGAACACGGTCGAGGCTGCCCAAGAGATTGCGGCGGTCACCCAAACGATCGACGGTAAGGCCCTCCGCGAGCGCGAAATTCTGGACCTTGAACGGCCCCGGCTGAGCGGGATCGGCCCCGGTTTCAAACGGCTTGTACGAGACTCCCAGGTAGGCGCTGCCCGTGCCGGGAACCATCCGCGGGATCATTACGTAGGCTGGCAAGTCTCGGCGTTGATGCCCGAGTTGCTCGGCGACAATCGAGCCACAACTGGGATGGATGTTTTCGTCTGGGTTGGGACCGGAGTTGTAGCCTGTGAAGCAGATCTGGTCGCCGGTCGAGTGGCCGGCGTCATGGTGATGCAAACTCCGCACGATTGACCACTTATCCATGATCTTGGCGGTTTGCGGCAGCATGTCAGTCAACTGGATGCCCGGCACGTTCGTATCGATCGTGCCGAACTCGCCCCGGATTTCCTCCGGCGCGTCCGGCTTAGGAT
>JBIKVL010000125.1:0-8310 GCA_044356875.1 Pirellulaceae bacterium
TCGTTCGATATGGCGGCGCGGCGGACGGCGCAAATGGCGCACGATCTCAAGTTCGAGGGCGCGCCGATCTTCTATAGCTGGCCATCCCAGGGCGGTCTCTTGAAATATCCGGTGGACGAGACGAACGTTTCGTGGACGGTGCCCCACCTGAAACAGTTCCTCCGTCAATTGGCGTCCCGCAGCGAAGCGCGGGCGATCAACGTCATCGCCCACAGCATGGGCAATCGCGCGCTCGCGTCCGCCGTGCGGGAGCTTTCCCTGGAAGAACCGCTGCGGGAAAAGCGGTTCCAACAGGTCGTCCTGGCGGCGCCGGACATCGACGCCGAGGTTTTCCAGCGGGACGTCGCGCCACTGCTCGCCAGCGCATCTGAACACGTCACGCTCTACGCCTCGTCCCGCGACCAGGCGCTCGCCGCCTCGAAACTCGTCCACGGCTATCCCCGAGCCGGCGATTCGGGGGCGAATCTCCTCGTGCTTCCCGGCATCGAAACGGTGGACGTGACCGAAGTCGACACGGGAATCCTCGGGCACTCCTATTATGGCAACAGCGTCCCGATCCTCCGCGATCTCGAACGGGTCCTGCACGGCGCGTTGACCAACGACCAGCGCCCCTGGCTTCAAACAGCCCAACGCGATGGCCATCCCTACTGGGTCTTCAACGACAAATCGCTCGCCATCCTCCAAGGCAACCGCCACCGATAAGGCGATCAGGCAAAGACTCTACAGACGCTTAGCTAAGCCCTTCCCAGAATTTTTCGTTGTCCACGCCGGTTTCCGGGGTTATTGCCAACTGCCGTCGAATGGACTCCACAACGTCAGCCGTAATATTGTCTTCAATACCGCTGGCCTGAATAATCGCCACAAACTCGTGCAATTTACCCGATTTACGAACGATCACGCCCACCTTCGGCGTTTTTTGTTCGTAGCTCACGCGAAACCCCAGGGTTTTCAGCCGTTCGATCAGTCCACCTAGGGAAACGTGGTTGGGGTACGTAGGCACGGGCCGACCCTAGATCTTGAAGGCGGTGGGAATCGGTGGACGCGGACGGGAAACTAGCCCCTCAGCGATTGGAAAGCGGAAGCTAACTTTCCAAACGCGCGTCGATACGATAAGTCTTAGTGGAGGGCGACTTTAGATAGTTTGATGAACGTTGCCAAACTTCCAAAAGACGGCTAGGCGCCGGTTGGGCGGGCACGACAGCTTTCCCGGCTCGTCGGGCACTGGCAACGGACTGAAGCTCCCGCAACGTGTCGAGAGCCGAATCGTAGCTGGCCTTGTCATGGGCAATCAGATCGGAATCGAGATCGTGCGCGTAGTAGGTGTCTTCTCGCTTGTACAGCAACACCCGCGTCTCCTGATCAATCCGGCCAACCGGGGAAAGCGAAGACTTAAAAGCCTGTAGAAGTTCGCTGCATTCACGCAACCTGCCGAGCAATTCGCTCACGCCAATGAGCGTCTCGTCTAAGTTGCCTTTCGCCCGCGTTTCAATTTCCTCGACCGAAAACCCGACATGAGGATCTTGAACTTCCTCATTCGCCGACTCGAGTTTGGCCACAATGGTGACCTCAAAATCCACCAACAACGCTCGAAGCTCATCGAAGACCGAAGGCAAATTGCTCGCGGGCGTCGTCCGATACTCGAAAATCTGCAATGCGATCTTAAAGCAGTGGTGGATTGAACGGGCGATTTTCAGGTGGCTTGCGACGGCCGTCGCATAAGGGCCGCGCTCGAACAGCAATTCCGTCAGCTGGAGCAGCAGACGATGGCGAAGCCAAGAAAAGGTGGTCCTCGCGAAATCTACGTGCGACGCCGCGTCAAGTGGCAATTCACCGCTCGACGCTGAGGACAACGTGTCGTTAACACTCAAGGCCTGTTCGATGGCGCTCCTACCGGCGACGATCGCGGGGATGTGCGATTGCCGCATCTGACGTATCGATTCCTGACGCTGGTCGTCGTAGACCGATTCCAGGCCGCCTTGCAAGGCCATGCGAGCGAACTGTAGTCGCCGCTGTATGTTTTCGATGTAGTGCTCCGCTAACTTGCGGCGGTCGGCATCAGACACCCGCAGGATAACGCGGGATGCGTCAGCCACATCTTGCCGGGAACTGCAGGAAATGAACGATTCGATGTGTTGTGGAGAGAATTCCCCATTCATCAAGGCCGAGTCATAACATTCATGCCATGCGATGCGATTCACCAAGCAAAACTTGGCCAGATTCTCCAAGGTCGGACGAGAAACGAATTCCGCCGCCGCATCGTTCAGTTGAATGCAAACGCGATCTAGGTCATACAAAGCCTTGATGATGGCCAACTGAAAAAGAGTTGGCTTTCCAAAAAGGTGGGTCTCGATAGTCGTTCCGGAAGCACTGACTGGCATACCACCTAACTCCACGACCAGGGCCCCATTTCGTGTGGTCGACCGATCGAATTCGTACTCGCGGAACACGTTCGTCACACGGGCCCTCTAACTGTGGGTATGGTAGTTTGCGGTGTCGAAACTCGCAAGCTCAGAACACGCGTAAACGGCGGCGCTCAGGCTGGTTGCGCGCCGATTGGTCGCGCTTGGTTAGAACTCATTCGCGGGATAGGTTTTCCACAACCGCTTCGACAGCGACCGTCTGAGGGCGGCGGCCGCTCGGGATGACGCTGAACGCGGCGGCGATGTCCGCCGGCGACGCATCGCCGCCAGCGGGCAACCGTCCGCCAGCGAACACCACCCGACGAGCCTCCACAAGCGCCGCCAGGTGCGCTATATCGCCCACATGCTTCAAAATGCCGGGCGCGACGCTTCCTAACCGCTGCCCTTGATAAGGCGCTTCGGAAACGTAGCTCACAAGCCCATTCACACACGCCACCTGGGCGAAGCGGTTGGAGTTCGGCCCCGTTTCGCCCATCGAGCGGTTCGATCGAACTCCATCCGCCAACGCGCCGCTCACCAACGCCGCAGGCCCCATCTGCTCGACCCCCACCAGCGTCACGTCGCCGACGGCGTCGCCGGCCGCCTTGGGGGCAGCAATCCGCAATGCCTGGTTCGCGGCCTCGATGTCGATCACCCACTGGCCGAGCAGCGGTCGGCCGATCCAGAGCGACCATTCCGCCGAGTTGTGATCCGGCGCGCGGCCGATCTGGTCGCCGGCAACCGCCGTCCGACCGACTGCTCGAACTTCCGGCGCGTAGACGTGCCAGCCCGCCGCGATAAAACGTTTCGCCAGCGGTCCATCCAGCGTTTCGAGCGGCGGCCGCGCATCGACCAGCAGCGCCGTTCGCTTGGCGCCGTCCGTCGCTTGGAACACGGCTTCGAGCGTGATGCCCGGCTCGGAAACGTACCTGTAGCGGGTTCGATTCGGCCCTTCCGCAACCGTTGTCACGGACAACTCGGCGGAAGCCTTCACTCCGCCCGCCGAAAGGTTCAGCACCCGATCGCGGAGTATCGCCAGCCGTTCGGTTCGCGTCTTATGCCACGAGTCGTGGGCCACCTCCGCTGCGGCGGTCTTCGGCTCGGCGGTCTTCGGCTCGGCGATGCGCGCTGGGCCGGCACCCGGGAGCGCCGGCAAGGCGGCAAGCACTCGACGCGCCTCGGCGGCCGCGAAGTGGGGCAAGGTGACGAAATCGTCGGGCCGCGATTCGCCGGGGTAGCACCGGAGCGTCTCTGGATCGACAGTTTTCAATTCACCTTCCGCGATCGGCGCGCCATCGCCACGGCCCGCCAAATGCTTCGTTACCCAACCATACATCGCCTCCCGCATCGGCCGATTGTAATCGTGGCCGGATTCGATGATCGTATGCCGCACCGCGTCGCCGCGACCATAATGTTGAAAGATCGCCGAGGCCCTGCCGAGCGACTTCTTGGCCTCGGCGACTGAAAACTGCGGCGCGTCGCCCGTCGCGTTGATCACCATGAGCGCTCGCGGCGCGGACAAACCCAGCAAATCGCCTTCCTCGGCGAATCGCAGCGCCCCGGGCACCACTTCGCACATACAACAAGCGGCCCCAAGATAGGCTTGGTAGTTGCCCACCGAGCACACCGGGATGGTCGCCGCGATCCGCTCGTCGAGCGTGCCGCAGTACATCGATTGATTGCCGCCACCACTGGCGCCGGTGACGCCAATCCGATCGGCGTCCACTTCTGGCCGCGACCGCAGGTAGTCGATTGCCCTGCTGTTCTCGTACCACTGCACGCCCGCCAACGTCCAGCCGCTGGGAAAGAGCAAAGCGCCGGCCATTTCGCCATGGTACTCGCCCAACGCTTTGCCAATCGCCCGTTCGCCAGCGCCAAAGGCGTCGACCACCAATACAAAGAATCCGAGCTTCGCCAAGCCGATGCACCTGGCCTGGACGACCGGCTCCTGCTTCGCCAGCCGCCAATGGCCATGCACGCACAGGACGGCGGGCCGCTTGCCAGCGGCGTTCGCTGTGTCCTTCGCCATGTCCGAATCGGGAACGTAGGCATTGGCTGTCATGCGAACCCCCGGCAACGTTTGCAACAGGAGCCGCTCAATGCGGTATCCGTCGTGCTGGGTCGTGCCGAGGACTTGTGGTTCGAGCGGGCAGGGAGTCCGCGGGAAATCGCCGAGCGCCGCGAGAAATCGCTCCCGCAACGCGCCTCGTCCCGCCTTCCAGCTCTCCAAATCAGCGGACGGAGCGTCACCCCGCCGCAGCTCAGCAGCCTGAGCCCGGACGAAAGCCAAAAAACTGGCCCCAGGCGCCGTCGCAACAGGTTCAGCCGCCGTCAACCGCCGCATGCCGACGGGACCTGCGGTAACCATCGCGATGCTCGCAGACGCGAGAACGATCGCGACCATAAATCGGTAAACCACGACAGGACGCAATACCCGACACGTCCTCGAAACTAAATCACGATCCATGCTGATGATACCTTGAGCGACAAATTGGCGGGAGCTGGAAACAGGCGTTGAGCGAAAGTTAGATCGTCGCCGTGAGCCTACGGCCGCTTGGCTTCTCCGGCACCAATCGCCGCGGCGGGAGACGTTTTGCGGTCGGCGAGGTAAGCGAGTAGGTCGGCGATCTGCTCCAGCGACAGATCCCGCAGCTGCAGGTCGGGCATCAGCGACTGGCGGAGCGGCGCGAGCGATTCGAGCTGTTCGCTATCAAGGCGCGTAACGTCGCCCTTCGCATCCCGCAGCGTCAAAAACTCGGGGGTGCGGTCGACCAGCATCCCGGTCAGAGATCGGCCGTCTTCCAAACGCGCGACATACGCCACGTACCGCGGCTCGATGATCCGGGACGGATCGAGAATCTGGTCGAGCAACTGCGCTTTGGTGTATTTCCGTCCAATGTTGCTGAGATCGGGCCCCATCAGACTGCCAGCACCATCGATGCGATGGCAATTCTTGCACTGCACAGACGCGGTCTCGAAGAACAACTGGCGCCCGCGGGATGCATCGCCGACGGTTGCTAGTATCGTTGATGGGGCGAGCTGCATAGCGGCTCTTTGTGGACGAAACTCCGGCGGCTGCAACGGCGCGAACAGCTCGCGGCTACCCGTTGGAACTTCACCCCGAGCGGCCTCGAGCAGTTCGCTAGCGGCAGGCTCGGGAAGCGGCGATATCTGCACGGCTCGAAGCAAAAAGAGCGCGCGACTGGGGTTCTCCAGGAATTCACGGTATAAAGCCGCGCGGCGTCGAGCCAACTCGTCGAGTTGGGCTTTGCGATTGGGTATTGAAGTTGGTGTTGAAGTTGGTGTTGAAGTTGGTGTTGGTGTTGGCGAGGTGGCGCTCAACGCGGCCGACTTGGTAGCCAATTCCCGAAGTTCCCGCAGTTTGGCTTGCTCGTCGCCGCGTGCGGGCAGTTCGCGAATCCAACGCTCGATAGCCGAGACCGCTTTCCAGTCGACCGCTTCCGATCCGATGTGCGGCATGCGGCCGGCTCCGGTCTTCGCGATGCGGTAAAAGAGCGTCGAACGGTATGGATCGCCAGCGGCGATGATCCGAGCGTCGGGGAGCTCGAAAGCGCCCAGGCTTGGGCGGACATCGAGGGCCTTGGTCGCTTCGATCGGCAGTTCATGCCGCAGCTCGAATGAGGCCGTCCCGCCGCCACCGACGCGGTGGCAATGCGCGCAATTCACGTGAAGGTATGAACGCACCTGTTGATCAAGACTGGCTCCAGGCGCGTCCCAGCCGACGAACCGATCGAGGTTGTCGGGGACTTGGCTCTTTGCCCTATTCGCGACCGCGGAGCTTTCCGCGTTTGACGAGCCAGTTGTCCCTGACATTGGTGCTGGAGGAGTTGGCGGTGGAAATTCGATAACCCCAAGATGGCTTAAATGAGCCAGCTGGCTGGTCGACTGGCCCGCGCGATCGATAGGGCGATGGAGTTGGCGAAGATTGAATCCCAGGGTGTATTCGGCCCAGGGATTGTGGCAGCGAGCACATTCGACTCGACTGGAAAACCGCCAACTTTGGGTCGGCGACAACGCTGTTTCCTGGCCCGCGGCATCCACCAGTTCGGCATCCGTCTGCTCATCGTTCCATGCGTAAGAGTAACCCCGCCACGCGCGGCCATCGAAGTGGAGGAGTTGCGATTCGACACGGCGCCAGCTTGTCGCGTCTCCGAGTTGTTTATGGCCATTCGCATTCGACACTGACAATGTCTTTAACAATACCGTATCGGCGGGAAAGCGTTGTTGCCCGCTAAACATGGAACCCGCCACCGCTTTCTTGTTGGGCAAGAACTGGATAGCTCCAAGTCCCGGGACGCCGATCCAACGCTCGGCGCGGGCCCCGTCGGACCATTGTTCGACGTTGACCTCGAACGGGACGACGCCGGCCGCGGGCTCATTATCGGCGACGGATTGAAATAGCCCCGTCTCACTCAACTTTCGTGGAAAACGGCTATTGGCATCCTGAGGCGGCGCGCGTTCAGGAACAAGAATGGCGCCGTCGTCGTAATCGAGCAGGAACAGTTCGCCGTCCGTATCTTCCGCGAATGCGACGAGTCGGACCGTCGGAGCGATGACATCGACGGGTGGGCTCGCGGTCTTTGTCGTTTCATCCCATCGCGACGCCCAAATGCGTCGCGTTTCCCAATCGCCGAAAATATAGGCTCCGACCAGTTCCGGGAAACGTTTTCCGCGATAGACGTAACCGCCCGTGATCGATACGCCATCGGTGTGCGGTATCTCGATGGTTGGGGGAAGAATTGGGGTGGGCCCAACTTTGCGGTGCGGATGCACCGATTGGCGGCCCTCCACGACGCTCCAACCGTAGTTGCCGCCTTTCACCACTCGATAGACCAATTCCCACAATTCCCAGCCGACGTCAGCGACCCACAAGTCGCCGGTCGCTCGATCAAAGCTCATTTTCCAAGGATTACGCAAGCCGTAGCACCAAATCTCGCCTCGGGCACCGGCTAAGTTGGCGAATGGATTGTCGGTGGGAATCGCGTACGCGCGACCGTCGCCGGGCGGGTGATCGACATCGATCCGCAGGACCGACGACAACAAGTTGCTGACGTCCTGTCCCGAATCGCGTCCATCAGGTGGATTCGCAAAACCCCCGTCGCCCGTCGAAATGTACAGGTAGCCATCCGGACCGAACGCCAAACAGCCGCCATTGTGCCCGCCTTGCAACCACGTGATCACGACCTGCTCGCTGGCCGGGTCGAGCGTTGGCGGGTTGGTCTTGGTCACTGTGAAGCGGGACACGCGCGTGCCGTCAGGGCGTTGCTTTCCCGAGTCGTCACGGACCACGTAAGTTAGATAGCAATAGCCGTTTTCGGCGAAACGCGGATGGAACGCCAATCCGTACAGAGCTTCGAGTCCCGCGATGCCACGGTTGTCGACGGGAAAAGAGGCCGACGGCGGTGACGACTTGGTCTTCGCGAGAAGTTCGGCAAGATCCAGGGCCACAGCGACGGCGGGCGGCGTAGATTCGCTGGCAGGCTCACCCTTCGCCCCTTTTGAGCTCGCGGCCGTCACTTGCAGAGGGAATGAGAACAGCTTGCCGCTTTGCTCCGCGACCCACATCCGCGCCCCGCCAGGCTCGACGGCCAGCGCGATCGGATTGCGAAAGCGGATCCCTGGGAACGCATCGACCGCAACCAACGGAGGTGGCGGCTCCGGGGTGCCACGCACTCGTGAACCCTTCCAGGCCACTCGCGCGGCGGTCCCCGACAGCGCGTCGTCGCCACGCGTTTCCGTTGGCCACCCGCTGGAAAGTGATCGATTCCCGGGTATCGCGACGCCGAAAAGCAGGCTGCAGACGATTGCCAACCGGACTGGGAGCGCCGTGGAGTGAACGCATGAACGTGGCGAGTCATCCCAGTCGCAAGACGCGGAATCCATCGTAGTC
>JBIKVL010000126.1:0-8309 GCA_044356875.1 Pirellulaceae bacterium
TGGCTTTTCGCCGCTGGTCACGCTCCTGATCTATCCAACGCGATACAAGCGGAGCATCATGAGCCCACTGAAAAGCGTTCAACCAAGTTCCGAGGTTGCCAGTCCCTTCGCGCAAGCCTGCGAAACTCCAACCGAACAGCAGATCGCTTCCGCCCAGATGTTGTTGCGATCGGTTTTGGAACTGCCGCAACAAACGGAGTTATTCGACCTGGACGCGCGATCGTTGTCGCGAATGCTATACACCAACATCGTGCCATTGTGGTTGTTGATTCTTCAACGATTGGGCGGTGACAAGACTTTGGATGAAACGGCGGCGCGACTGATCAGCCACGGTTTGGATCTCTGGCCGGACGATCAAAGTGTCCGGCAGGTATGGGGCTCGGAGAACACCCGCGCCTCTGCGAGTGCCAGGACACGCCTACTTCACCAGCACATTCGGGATACCTCCGAGCGAATCTGCCATCACCTTTCTGAAATGAGCCCGGGTGTCCTCGACGGTCGGTCCGTATTCGTCATCGATGGCACGACGATCATCTTGCCTTCAACCGCGGCGCTCCGGAAGGCTTATCCACCGGCCACTCATCAGCGTGGCGAATCGGCAAACCCGGTCGCTCAACTAATGGTCGCGGCTGACTTGCAGACGAGTTGCGTCTTATCGCCGCAGATTGATCCCATCTATGGAGAAAACAACGTCGGCGAAGCCGAGCAAGCGCGGCGAATCGCGTTGAAACTGCCGGAGAAATCCATCATTTTGGCGGATGCGGACTTGGGCATCTACAGCGTGGCCTACCAATCGGTTGCGGCTGGTCACGATATCGTTTTTCGGTTGAGCCATACCGGGTTTAAGGCTCTGTGTCGCGGCGCCGAAATGATCGCGGAAGGACCATCGCATAAGACATACCATCATTTATGGAGCCCGAGCGACAAGGATCGCAAGACGAATCCCGACCTACCGAAGGATGCGGCTATCGAAGTCGTACTGCATGATGTGAAACTTGGCGAAGGCAGCTCGCTTTACCTGGCGAGCACCTTGAAACTGGACGCGGATATGACCGCCCGCCTCTACAACCGCCGCGACGACATCGCATTCGACATCCACGATTTAAAAGGCGCGATGAATGTCGAGGACATCTATGTCCGAGGCGTGAACCTGTTAGAGGACGAGTTACACACGTCGATCGCGGCCTACAACCTCACGATCCAGTTCCGCCAACAAGCCGCGAAAGTGGCAAAAGTGGCGCCACGCAAGCTGAGCTTCACGGGCATTTGGCTCAGCTTCACCTACTCTTTGGTCTTACAGTCTTCGCGCAGCTTCGAGGAGTGGACGACGCGCTTTGATGCCACGCTTCGGAGCGCTGCGTATCGTAAGCTCCCCAACCGCTCCAATCGGCGTAGCTAGTTATGCGAGACGTTTAAGCTGCTCGCTGGCGGCTTGGCGGCGACTGGACCAGGAGTCGCTCTGGGCGTTCTGCGGGTCAGCGGCGAGTTCCATCACCTTGCGGTAGGCGTCCCGAGCCGACTCGAAACGCCGCAGCCGTTGTCGACATTCAGCGAGCCTCAACCATGACTCGCCGACCAATTCCGACGCTGTGCGATTGTCGCAGCGTTGGAGCGTTTCCTCCCAGGCGATCACGGCCTGCGACCAGTCGCGACGGGCGGTGAGCCGTCGGGCAAGTTCCGCTTGCGGTTCCGGGTCGCGGGACTGCCGCAGGGCACGCGCGGCCCAGATTTCGGTTTCGAGCCGCGCGAGACTGGCCCGCGACTCGGCGGCCAAAAGCGGCCACGCCGGATCCGAGTCGACCGCCGCGAGCCGCTCGGCCTGAGCCGCTTGATCGGCATGGCGGGCAAGCGCGAGCTCCTCGCCCGCCTCTTCCAACCGCAAATCCCGCCCCCATCGATTCGCCGCCCACCTCATGAGCCCCTCGGCCTCTTCCCAGTCCGCGAGGCGCCGCAGCGTGTCGAGTCGCTGGAGAAAGGCGTCGACGGTGGCCGTTTCGAGGGCCATGCCGAAGTTCTGGTCGATCGGCTTCGCGTCCTCGATCTTCGTTGCGGTTCGGGGGGAACCACTCCGAGCGGCTGGGCGTGGCGTTACCGCCGGGAGCGCCGGCAGCGCCGAGAGTACTCGGAGCGACTCGGGATCGCCCGGGATGACCGCCGCGACGCGGCGCCAAAAATCGGCGGCGAGCGCGAACTGGCCGCGGGCCGCCAAGGTTCGCGCACACCGCCGCCACGATTCGGGGGATTCCGGAGCGACCCGCAATGCCTCTTCCGCGTAACGCCATGCCGATTCGCGATAGCCGCTGGCATGGGCTGCGTCGACCAAAGCCCAGAGTGTCGGGGGATGGGTCGGGTCGCAGCGAAGCACGTCGGGGCCCGTCGCGAGCACTTCTTCCCACTGCTTTCGCAAGGCGGCGGCGGCCAGCTTGGTTTGGCGCCAACCGCGAACCAACCAGTGCGCTTTTTTGCTACCATCCGAACGTCGCAGATTCAGCAGCAACGCGTCCACGTAAAGAGCGCACGCAGGATCCTCGACGACACAGGGGGCGATCCAGGCGTGAACGTCGGCGACACTGGCCGATCCGTCCCGATAACCGCTCCAGGCGCGTTCGAACCGCTGCTGCAATTCCCGTCGCCGTGCGACCGTGAGCGGGCTCGGCGGGACCGTCGAACCGGCGGATCGGGAGTTCGACGCGGTGGAAGCGGTTTTCGCGGCGGCTTGGGTGGCGTCAGGATCTGGGGTTGGGGACATTCGGAATGGCGGAGGCAATGGGAGCAGCGCAGGACGACAAGGGTGGTCACAGCGAGCGTGGCGAAAGCCGTGGCAAAGTATATCTGGTAGGGGCTGGCCCCGGCGATCCCGGCCTGCTGACACTTCGGGGCGCCGAGTGTCTGCGGCTTGCCGATGCCGTGCTCTACGACTACCTCGTCAATCCGGCCCTGCTAACGCATGCCCGCCCCGATGCCCGGCTGGAATGTCTCGGGCGCCACGGGCATAGTCGTCTTTGGAGCCAAGCCGAAATCAACGCCGAACTCGTGCGGTTAGCCGCCGCGGGCCAGCATGTCGTGCGACTGAAGGGCGGCGATCCGGCCGTGTTCGGCCGCATCGCCGAGGAATGCGAGGCGCTCGCGGGCGCCCGTATCGCGTACGAGATTGTCCCCGGCGTTACGGCCGCGTTGGCTGCCGGCAGCTTCGCCGGCATTCCGCTGACTCACCGCGGTCTGGCTTCGGCCACCGCCCTGATCACCGGCCAAGAGGATTCCGAAAAAGACGAATCGTCGCTCGACTTTCCCGCGCTCGCCCGCTTCCCCGGCACCCTGGTCTTCTATATGGGCGTGACGACGGTCGAGCATTGGTCGCGGGCCTTGATCGACGCCGGCAAACCGGGCGACACGCCGGCCGCGATCGTCCGTCGCGTGAGCTGGCCCGATCAGTCGGTGGTGCAAACGACGCTCGGCGAACTGGCGCGGCATCTCGTACCGGCGTCGCGGATGCGTCCGCCCGTGATCGTGATCGTCGGCCCGGTCGTGCGGCTGGCCGACCGTTTCGCTTGGCGCCCAGATCGACCGCTCGCCGGTGTCTCGGTGCTCGTCGCCCGCCCCGCGGAACAGTTGGCGGAGGCGGCCGGCCCGCTCGAGGAACTTGGCGCCGAAGTCCTATGCCAGCCGGCGATCACCATCGGTCCGCCCGAGGACTGGGGCCCGGTCGATCGCGTCATCGAACAGCTGAGCGATCCCCAAGAGCCAGCGACCGATTGGGTAGTGTTCGCCAGCGGCAACGGCGTTCGTCATTTTTTGAATCGGATCGCGGAGCGAAACCGCGATCACCGCATCTTGGGGCGATCGCGAATCGCCGCCTTGGGACCGGGTACGGCCCGCGAGCTGGCACGGCACCATTTGCGAGCCGATCTATTGCCCGACGCCTACCACGCCGACGCGATGGCCGCCGCCCTATCACCGCAGGCCGAAGGCAAACGCTTTTTGCTGATCCGCGCCAATCGCGGACGCGATGTTCTGCCGCAAGCTTTAACGGCTGCTGGCGGCCTGGTTGAACAAGTCGCCGCCTACTGTAGCCGCGACGTCGACTCGATCGATCCCACGATCCGCCAGCGACTCGACCGGGGCGAAGTCGACTGGGTGCTGGCGACCAGTTCGGCCATCGCCCGGTCGCTCGTCTCCCTCATCGGCGACGCACTCCGAACATGCCGAATCGCCAGCATGAGCCCGATCACCACCGCGACGCTGCGGGAGCTGGGTTTCGAGCCGGCCTGCGAAGCTCAACGGCATGACATCGGCGGACTGATCGAGGCGATGTCGAGCCACGCTCGACAATCCTAGGATCGCCAGTGTTCCTGCGAGCCAGTGTTCCTGCGAGCCAGTGTGCTCTTTCCTGACAGGTTGGTTTCCGCCCGCTATACTGCGAGCGGCGTTCCACCCCCGTCTTGGTCGCGAGATCGCGACGGTTCGCGACAGTCAGCACCACCCCAGAGGCGACAACGATGGCCCCTCGGCTTTCCCTCCCGGTCGTTCGGTTGCTCGCAACGGCCTACGTGTTCGGAAGCATCCTAGCGATTTCTCCGGCGGCGAACGCTCAGCAACTGCCGGCGACCCCGCCCGCCGTTCAAGCTCCGCCCGCCGCGCTAGCGCCGCTGCCGCTCGACCCCGAGCACGTGGCGAAGGTGAAGCAGGGCCTGGAGCTGTTCCAGAAGGAAGTGCGTCCTGTTTTGGCGGGACGCTGCGTGAAGTGCCACGGCGGCGAAAAGACCGAGGCCCAGTTCGATCTCAACACCCGCGACGGGTTGCTCAAGCCGGGCGTCAACGGCGTGCAGGTGGTGGCGGGCAAGCCGGCGGAAAGCCGGCTGATGAAGTTGATCGCGCATACGGAAGAGCCGTCGATGCCCGAGGATGGCGCGAAACTGCCTGATCCGCAAATCCGCGCGATCGGCCGCTGGATCGAGCTCGGCGCCCCGTACGACAAGCCGCTGGTCGAAAAAGAGAGCCGTCCCGACGCTTGGGTCGCGAAGAAGATCGAGCCTGCGGCGCGGGACTTCTGGTCGTTCCAGCCATTGAAGCGGGTCGAGCCACCGACGGCTGGCAACGCCGAATGGTCCCGCAATCCGCTCGACGGCTTCCTCTGGCAAGCAATGGCTGCGAAGGGGCTGTCGCCGAACGCTCCGGCGAGCCGACGTCAGTGGATCCGCCGAGTTCACTTCGACCTCGTGGGGCTGCCGCCGACACCTGCCGAAGTTGCGCGGTTCGAGGCGGACACCGACCCGCGAGCTTACGAAAAGCTGGTCGATCGGCTGCTGGAGAGTCCCCATTACGGCGAGCGTTGGGGGCGGCATTGGCTCGACACGGCTCGGTTCGCCGAGAGCCACGGGTTTGAGCAAGACTACGATCGGCCCCACGCTTATCACTACCGCGACTTTGTCATCCAGGCGCTGAACAGCGACCTGCCGTACGACGAGTTCGTCCGGTGGCAGATCGCGGGCGATGAGATCGATCCGAAAAACCCGTTGGCGATGATGGCCACCGGCTTTCTCGGAGCTGGCGTTTTTCCCACGCAACTCACGGAAAAGGAATTCGAACCGGCCCGCTACGACGAACTCGACGACATGGTCGCGACGCTCGGCACGTCGATGCTGGGGCTGACCATCGGTTGCGCTCGTTGCCATGACCATAAGTTCGATCCGATTCCGGCCGGCGACTACTACCGGTTAGTCGCCACGTTCGCCACGGCAATCCGCAGCAACGTGGAACTGGAGCTCAACACGGCGGAAACGGCGGCCGCGCTCCGGACGTGGGAGACCGCCCGCAAACCGCTTGCGGAAGAACTCCAGCGGTGGGAAACCGAGCAGCTCCCTGGCCGCTTCGACGCGTGGCTCGCCGCCCGCCGCGCGGCGCGAGCCAAGTCGAACGCCAATCCCGCTGCCGATCCCGCTGCCAAACCGACCGCGAACGGGGCGGCGAACGCGGCCGCGGACGGTGCGGTGGATCCGTCCAAGCATTGGCTGACGCTCGACCTGCTCGGAGCGACTTCGGCGGGCCGGGCGACGTTTACGAAGCAGGACGATGGATCGTGGCGTGTCACGGGCGCGAATGTCGATTTTGACACGTATACGCTCGTCGGCGAAACGCATTTGCCTTCCATTCGCGCCGTACGTCTGGACGCGCTTCCCGATCCCTCGATGACGCGAGGTGGCCCGGGACGCGCCGCCAACGGCAACTTTGGCCTCGGGACGTTCTCTGTCATGGTGGAACCGTTGGACAAGTCCTCACCGGCCGTGCCCGTCAAGCTGACCAAGCCACGAGCGACGTTTGAGCAAAACGCCAGCTCGCTGTCGATCGCCGCTTCGCTGGACAACGACCCGAAGTCGGGATGGGCGATCGACCCGCAGTTCGGCAAGCCGCAGGCGGCGGCGTTCGAATTCGCCGACGCGGTAGGATTTCCGCAAGGCACCCGTCTGACGGTGACGCTGAAGTTCACGGTCAATAATCAGCACAACATCGGCCGGCCGCGGTTGTCGATCACGAGCGCCGCCGAGTCGTTGCCCCTGGACGCCGCTCCGCATTCCCAAACCCAGACGGAATTGTTCGCCGAGCTGGATCGAGGGGCGGGCGAACTGCCGCCGCCGCTGCGCCAGCGAGCGCTGGCTTGGTATCGCGGCCAGGAACGCGACTGGATCGCGCTCCACGAAAAGCTCGCGAAACATGAGTCCGCCAAACCCCAGCCGACGAAGACGCAGGTGATGGTGGTGAGTGAAAACGTGAAGCCGATCCCGCACCATGCGGACGGCCGCGGCTTCCCGCATTTTTACAAAGAGACGTATTTCTTGAAGCGTGGCGATGTCGCGCAGCGGCATGGCCCAGCCACTGCCGACTTTCTGCAGGTCCTTCTCCCCGCCAGCGCCGCTCAGGACGCCAGCGGTTCCGGTGCCAGCAGCGGTTCCGGTGCCAGCAGCGGTTCGTCAGCGAGCGTGTTGGCGCGCTGGCAGGTGGCGCCGCCACCGGGCGCTACGACCAGCTATCGGCGCCGGGCGTTGGCCAACTGGCTGACCGACGCCGAGCATGGGGCGGGCCAATTACTGGCGCGGGTGATCGTGAATCGGTTGTGGCACCATCATTTCGGCCGCGGCATTGTGGCCACGCCGAATGATTTTGGGCGGCAAGGACTCCGGCCTTCGCATCCCGAGTTGCTTGATTATCTGGCCACGGAGCTCATTCGAGGCGGTTGGAAACTGAAGCCGATCCATCGGTTGATACTGGCCACCGCTGCTTACCGCCAAGGGTCGCAATTGGATGAAGCCGATCAGCGGATGGATCCGGAAAACCAGTGGCTCTGGCGGTTCACACCCGCACGTTTGCAGGCGGAAACCATTCGCGACAACATGCTGGCAGTGAGCGGACAGCTTGACCCGCGGATGTTTGGACCGGGCAGCTTGGACGAAGGCCACAAGCGCCGCAGCATCTACTTCATGATCAAGCGCAGCAAGTTGATCGCATCGATGCAACTGTTCGACGCCCCCGAGCCGCTCGTCAGCGTTGGCGGCCGTCCGAGCACGACCATCGCGCCGCAGGCGTTGATGTTCTTGAACAGCCCGCACGTGCGTGGCTACGCCAAATCGTTTGCGAAGCGGTTGCTCGCCGAGCCCGCGAACGCCGCGGCGTCGACGCCGGCCGCAGGCGCGACGGCCTCGGCCACGGCGCATGAATCGCTGGTGACGCGGGGCTATTGGACCGCGCTCGGCCGCCCGCCGGCCGCCGACGAACTGCGTGACGATGCGGGGTTCCTCGCGAGCCAGGCGGAGTCGTACAAGGCGGCTGGCAATCCCCAGCCGCTGGAAGCGGCGCTGGCCGATTTTTGCCAAGTGCTGATGAGCTTGAACGAATTCATTTACATCGAATAGCCCGGGGTTGAATAGCCCGAGAATTAGGGGAACAGGACTATGCGAACCGGAAACGACATATCTGGGTGTGCTGACGATCGGACGGGCTCCGCGACCGGTGACATGTGGGCCGAAGCGTCGCCGGCGCTCTGGCCGCGGCGGGAGTGGCTGCGGCGAGCCGGCTTTGGAGCCGGTCTGCTCGGGTTGGCGGGATTGCTCCGCGAAGAAGGTTTGCTCGGCACCGGAGCCGGTGGCGCTGGAGGCTCCGGCGGAGCCGCGAACGCCGCCGAGGCGTTGGCGGCGGGCGGTGGCGTGTCGCCCAAGGACGCGTTGAATCCATTGGCGCCGCGTGTGGGCCACTACGCGGGCAAAGCGAAGTCGGTGATCTGGCTGTTCATCAACGGCGGTCCGAGCCATGTCGACACG
>JBIKVL010000127.1:0-8303 GCA_044356875.1 Pirellulaceae bacterium
GGGCGTGTTTCTCTGCTACATCTGCATCAGCCTGCTGGTGCAAACCCGCGATGACTTCCGGTTTGTGATCCCCTACGTCGAATTCGCGAAAGAGGTGAAGGGCCTGAAGCCGTTTGTGCTCGACACCAGCGTTATCATCGACGGCCGGATCGCCGACTTGGCGGGCACGAACATCCTCGATACGCGGTTGGTGATGCCGCGGTTTATCTTGAACGAATTGCAGGCGATCTCGGACAGCAGCGACAAGCTGCGGCGGTCTCGCGGCCGCCGCGGACTCGACATCCTCAACAAGCTCCGCGAAAGCGAGACGGTCGATTTCGTGATCGAAGACCACGAGCCGCCCGAGTTGGCGGGGCAGCCAGTGGACATGAAACTGGTGCTCCTGGCCAAGCATCTGGGTGGCAAGATTGTCACGGGCGACTACGCGCTGAACAAAGTCGCGCACATCCACAACGTGCCGGTGATCAATCTGAACGACATTGCCAACTCGCTGAAGCCGATTTTCCTGCCGGGCGAGAGCTTCGAGGTCCGGGTGGTGAAGCCGGGCGAAGGACCGGGCCAAGGCGTGGGCTATCTGGACGACGGCACGATGGTTGTGATTGAAGGTGGACGGGACCACCTGGGAAAGACGATTCGCATCGCGGTCACCAGCGTGTTGCAGACCAGCGCCGGCCGCATGATCTTCGGCCGCCCGCAAACCGGGGCTTGATGGCTGGGCCTTGAAACAGCGTTTGAGAGCAAGAATTGAGAGCAACACTGAAGCGCAAGGCTGAAGCGCGGTTCCTCTTCATAGAGGCACGGGATCATGGATGCTAATGAATCGACAGCGGCCGACGGGACAACGGGCGCCGCGGCGCGAATGGCCCCGATCGAGTCGACCGTGTTGTGCTCGCGGCGTTGCGTTCCCTGCGAGGGAGGCGTGCCCGCCTACTCGCGGGAAGACTCGCTCGCGCAGTTGGAACGGCTGACCGGCTGGTCGCTGACCGCCGACGGCCAGCGGATCCGCAAGGAATGGCGGATGCGCGATTTTCTCGACGCGATGCGGTTCTTTGCGCGCGTCGCCGAGTTAGCCGAAGAGGAACAGCATCATCCCGATTTGCATCTGGTAGCCTATCGCCAAGTCGCCATCGAAATCTGGACTCATGCGATTGGCGGCTTGAGCGAAAACGATTTCATTCTGGCAGCCAAGATCGACGCGTTGCCGCGTTGATCGCGCGGGCCGCTATCGAGCGACAATTTTCAGTGGGAGGCGGAACGATGAGTCGTACTGAAGGTCAACCTTGGTCAGCTTGTCTGGGATCCCAAACCGCATGGCTTACGCGGTCGGCGGCGCGAATCGTCGCCGCAGGCGTGGTATTCGCGATTGGGTTTTCCTCGGTGGGCGGAGTGGCGTTGAGCGGCCTCGCTGCGGCGGCCGAAGACCAGCCGTCGGCCGGCACCGCCCCAAAAGCCAACTCGCGTCCGAATGCGGGTACGAATGCGGGTACGAATGCGGGTACGAATTTGGGTGCGGTCACGCCGGTGGCGGATAAGTTGCCGCCAGTGGATAAGTTGCCGCCGCAGGCTCAATTGCCCGATCCACTGGTGGCGTTGGACGGGAGCCGGATTGGGACAGCGGGTGACTGGGCGGCGAAGCGCCGTCCCGAGCTCAAACAGCTGTTTCAGCATTACATGTATGGTCGAATCCCGCCCAAGCCCGAGCGTTGGGGAAAAGATGGGGCTGCCTTCCGGGACGCGAGCTTTCTGGGCGGCAAGGCGATCCTGAGCGAAGAGACGTTGGCCTTCTATGGCCCCGATTTGGCTCAGCGACTGCGGGTGCTGGTAGTGCGGCCGAACAAGCCGGGCCCAATCCCGATCTTCGTCGCGATGAACTTCTGCGGCAATCATACGGTGGTGGCCGACCCCCGTGTGCAATTGCCGACGTCGTGGCTGTATTCGTCGTGTGCCGGCGTGGAAAACAACCGCGCGACGGACAAGGGGCGGGGCGGCCAAGCCGACGTATGGAATGTCGACCTGATTCTCGCACGCGGATACGGGCTCGCAACGTTTTACAGTGGCGACATCGACCCGGACACGCCCGAGTTCGCGGATGGCATCGAGCCCGCTTTTTGGAAGCCGGGACAAACAGGGCCTGGGCCGGACGATGCGGGCGCGATCGCCGCATGGGCGTGGGGCTATCATCGCGTCGTCGACTACCTGCTAGCCACGGCCGATCACCAGGCCGATCCGAAACGGATTATGGCCGTCGGCCATTCACGGAACGGCAAGACAACGTTGCTGGCCGCCGCGTTTGACGAACGGATCGCGCTGGCGATTCCGCATCAAGCCGGCTGTGGCGGCACGGCCCCGAGCCGCGGCAAGGTGGGAGAGTCGGTGAAGCAGATCAACGACCGTTTCCCGCACTGGTTTTGCGACGAGTTCACGCGGTTCAACGAGGACCCGACGCGACTGCCGTTCGACCAGCATTGCCTTGTGGCGCTGTGCGCTCCGAGACCCGTGCTGTTCACCAACGCGATCGAGGACCAGTGGGCCAATCCCGATGGCCAATTCGACGTCCTGAAGGCGGCCGAGCCGGTCTACAAACTGCTCAACGCCGGCGGACTTGACGCCCCGACGCGTCCTGAGCTGAACCGGTTGGTGACGAGCTCGCTGGGATACTTCATCCGTCCCGGAAAGCATTCGATGAACCGCCAGGATTGGCAAGCGTTCCTCGACTATGCCGACGCGAGGCTCAAGCCCTAAGCGCCGGCCAGCGGCCGCACTCGTTTACCGCCGAGCCGTAGGCGAAGGCTCGGCCTCCGAGCAGCTTGGCGAAGCGGTGCCGATCAGGGCGCCACACGAGGCGGCGCCAGCGGCTAGATGCCCATTTGCCCGAGCGACTCGGCGATCTGCCCGAGGATTCCCGATAGCAAAGGATGCGAGGCCTCAAACCGCCGCGCCGCGTCGTTCATGCGGTCGACCAGCGAACCGCCGCCGGACGGCGATGCCGCGGTTCCTTCCACGGCTTCGGCTCCTTTCACCGTCGCCTTCAACCCGTCATGCCGATGCAGCACCGCGTAGATTTCCGCGGCCGCTTGATTCAGCAACTGGCGGGATTCCGCATCCAGATGATTCGCGTCGGACAGTTCGCGTTCCAGTTCGCGAACCGTCGCCCTTAATTTCTGCTGGTGGCTCGACATGGTCATCCTCCATCCACGGCATCCCGCCGAGCTCACGGCATCGACACGTTCATGGTCGAGGTCATGTCGATGGCGGGCAACTGCCTGCCCGCGATCGTCGGGCTGTCAAGCTTGCTCGACTTCAGGCTTTCGATCAAGGGGACGACCACCTCCGCCGGCACGCCGAAACTCGCGACGCGGCCCGCTCGAGCGATGTTGATCGCCACGGCTCGGCCATCGAGATCGACCAGCGGCCCGCCGCATTCGTTCGGCCGCAAAACCGTGTCATGCTGCAAGACGCTCGGGAAACCCACACGCCGCAAACTTAATTGCCCGCCTAGCCGATTTTGGAAATCGATCCGCTCGGCGCCCGAAACGCTGGGTGAGTCTCCAAGCGTCACCCGCACCTTCACGCGTTCCGTGCCGCGATGAACCGCTAGTTCGACCGTTTGTCCGGGTGGACGACGACGGATTTCCGATTGCAATTGCGTTCGGGAAGAAACCGCTTTGCCATTGACAGCGGCGATCCGATCGCTCTCCCGCAGCCCGGCCTTGTCGGCCGCCGACCCTGGAAAAACTTGGACCACCGTCGCATCGCTGTCGTGCAGTCCGACCCCTAGATAACCAATGCTGGAAGCGATCGACCGCGGCGTGTTGCTCAACACGCCAATCGCCGCGGGGATGCGGTCGTGGTTGGGCGTGGCGAGCCACATGCCGACCGCCGGAGCCTCGGTGGCCCACTCGATTGGATGAAGGTCGGTCGCCGCGACCCGCAACAGCGCCAAATCATGCCCCTCGTCGGTCGCCACAAGCTGAGCCGGCAACTTCCGGCCGTCCGCCAGCACGCACACGATGTCGCTGTGCAGTTCGCTAGCCTTCGTCGCGACAAGGCCTTCGCGGTCCACGACCGTGCCGAGTGCGACTTGGACGTTTTCCACCATCACCTTCACGGTGGACTCGCGGCAGTCGGCCACCACTTCCGCGAACGCGTTGCGAACCGAGGAGTGGTCGCGCTGCAGCGGATTGGCGGAACGCAACCCGGCCATCCGTTCGAGCCAACGTCGCACCTCGCCGTTGGACTCCGAGTTGCGTTCGATCAATTCCCGTTCTTGAGCGCAAGCGGATGGAACGGTGGCGGAAACCAGTCGGTGGCCGGGTAGCGCTGAACTACCGGGCACGAAACCGGCAGATGCCGCTCCGAGCAGGGAGGCGGTGGCGACCGCGGCGGCCCGCAGCCCGCGGCACGTCACCGACCGCGCCAGGGCACTGGCCAGCGCACGTGCCACGGCACGGTCCGCAGTGCTGGCCGCAATGCGGGCCGACAGCGTCCGGAGACGGGAGGCATCGGAGCGGATCATGGTCGGTGGTTCGCTTCATCTACCGCAGCCTCCTGCCGCGTGGTAATCCTGGGGGGAGAATTTACGCCGGTTATTCTGGTTGCGCGGGCCGCGCCTTGCAAGCCAATTGTCCGCCAAGCTGCGATTCGTCGCCGGGAACGTCACCGTTTGCCGATGACGATTCGCAGTTCGATTCGCTCTTCGCCGCGTCGCACAACCATCGCCAGGTTTTCGCCCGGATTGGTTTTGCCGATCAATTCGGTGAGCGAGGCGAAGTTCGTTACCGCTTCGCCGCCGAGTTTCAACACGATGTCGCCTGGCTTCAGTCCGGCCCGCTCGGCGGGCGTTTCGGGAAACACTTCGGTGATCCGCGCGACCGAGTCCTCGGCCGCGCCGCGGACGCCGATGAACGGCGCCTGCCCGGGCAGATGGCCCCATTCCTCGCTCGCGTTCAGCCGCTCCCAACTACGATGAAAACCGTCGATCGGCACGTGCAAATTGGCGGTCAACATGCCGCCGATACGACTGTGGATTCCAATGACGCGGCCGCTGGCGTCGAACAACGGCCCTCCCGAATCGCCGCCCACCAACGTGCAGTCCGAGACCAATACCGAATCGCTGGTTTCCAGAATCCGCCCCAGCCTCAAGACCGGTTTTCGCCCCTTTTCCACCCCTCCGGGATGCCCAGTGGCGACGCACCATTGGCCCGCCTTGATGGAGTCCTTCGGAGCCATCTCGACCGTGGGATAGGTGCCCGGCTTCATGATTCGAATCACCGCGGCATCCAAATTGCGGTTCAGCCCCAGCGCTCGCGCGGGAATCCGAGTGCCGTCGAGCAGTATCACTTCGCAATCCGTCGACGCCCGCTGCGCGACGTGCGCGGCGGTCAACACCAGTCCGCTCGGCTGCACAATCACGCCACTGCCGTACGCTTGGCCGACCCGAACGCCAACCGTCGCGCTGAGCAACCGATCGGAGAGCTTCCGCAGATGCGCCTGCATGTCTTTCAATTCGCCCACGCCCGAAGGCACGCCACCCGCGAACACCGCCGGCACTGGCACTGCCGGCACAGGCGCGGTTGGCACAGGCGCGGTTGGCACAGGCGCGGTTGGCACAGGCGCGGTTGGCACAGGCGCGGTTGGCACAGGCGCGGTTGGTTGCGCGGATGCTGGCGGAGCGAACGCGGCTAGCCCGACGGCGACGCCCAGAAGAACCGTCACGAACGCCACGGAACACGGGCGGATAGGGACGCGTAGCGCCACCGGCGCGGTGCTTAATGTCGCGGCTCGACCCGCGACCGAAGACGCGTCATCTGCCCTCATTGAGCACCTCCCAATCCGTATCCGTGGTAAAACTCATCCGTCGGTCGAGCCGCCTTGCGAAACTTGGAATAGTTTAGCTCAAGTCGAGTCCCGCTGGCCAGATTTTCTCCCTTGGATATAGGCAGCTTCTGGACGATTTGTTAGCGGGCTTCAGGGGACCTTGCCGGTTTTTCCGCTGAACACCCGCACGTTACGGGTTGGCCTCGGATGGCGCGATAGAGGGGATCGCGGCGACAGAGGGCCAGACCAGGATTCAACACCCAACTAGGCAGGGAACGCACAAACGCATGACAACAACGCGACTGATCGTCGGCTGCGGATACCTGGGCCAACGGGTGGCCCGCCTGTGGCGGGACCGGGGCGACGTGGTCTACGCCGTGACTCGCTCGCACCAGCGAGCGGACGAATTCCGCGCGCAGGGATGGCGGCCCGTCATCGCGGACATCCTCGATCCGGTCGCGATCGCCGCCGCCGTCGGTAACGCCATCCGCACCGCGGATTCGCCGGAAACAGTGTTGTTCGCCGTCGGCTACGATCGCCATGCGAACGCTTCGATCCGCGAGGTATATGTCGACGGCTTGCGCAACGTGTGCGACGCCTTGGGCGACCGAGCGAACCGACTGCGCAGCTTCGTCTACATCAGTTCGACAGGTGTCTACGGTCGAGTCGATGGCGATTGGGTGGACGAGTCGTCCCCGTGCATGCCGACCCGCGATGGCGGACGGGCGTGTTTGGAAGCCGAGCAGCGGTTGCGTGAGGGTTCATGGAGCGACCGGGTCATTATTCTTCGCTGCGCAGGCCTTTACGGCCCAGGGCGAACGCCTCTGGCCGCAGCCATCCAAGCGGGCGAACCAATCGCCGCGCCGGCCGACGGTTTCCTGAACTTGATCCATATCGACGACGCGGCGGACATTGCCGTTTGGGCCGCCGATCGTCTGCCGCCGCCGGATCTGTTGAATGTCGCGGACGGGCACCCCGTCGTGCGTCGCGAATACTACGAGGAGCTTGCCCGAATCCTGCAGGCGCCGCCGCCAGTCTTCGCGTCGCCTTCGCCCACAACCGCATCGGCCACACGCGCAGCCAGTGGCGACAAGCGGGTGCGCAGCGACCGGTTGCTCGGTAAGCTTCCTGGACCGCTGCGATATCCGAGTTATCGGGAAGGCCTCCGCGCCTCGTAGCTTTCCAGATCGTTCGAGCTTGTGGCCGAGCGTCCGCGGCGTTTGGAGGTGTCAAGGCCGGTTGCTGGTTGGCGTGGCAAGGCCCTACAATTCGTGGTCCAAGACGCTGGCCACAAGCGTCTTGCTTTTCGACCGCATCGAGGATGCCCCATGCGCGCCCGCAAGCCGATTTTCCCGCATGTCATCGAGATAAATTGCCAAGCTGGCCATCTGCTCGGCTGCAACGTCTATCTGGTCTACGACCGGAACGAATGGATTCTGATCGATATCGGTTACAACGAAAATGTCGAGGAAATCGTCGACCTCATTCGGCAGTTGGACTTTCCCCTGTCGCAGTGCAAGACGATTGTCGCGACGCATGCCGACGTGGATCACATCCAAGGCCTGGCAAAGGCCAAACAACTGCTCCGCACCACCGTGTCGGCGCATCCCCGAGCGGCCGGTCCGCTCGAAGCGGGCGATCGGCTCCGCACCTTCGCCGAAATCATACCGCAAGACATCCACCTCGAAATGCCGCCGGTCAAGATCGATCATCTGCTTGAAGACGGCGACACGTTGACCGTCGGCGGACTGTCCCTCGGCATCTGGCTGACGCCGGGTCACACCGATGGCCATATCGCATTGCGGCTGGGCGACCTGCTCTTCAGTGGCGACAACATTTACCGCGATGGGTGCGTCGGCGCTATTGACGCCCATCATGGCAGCAACATTCCCGATTTCATCCAATCGCTGAAGCGTATCCGAGCCAGCGATGTGCAGTGGTTGCTCCCTAGCCATGGGCCGATCTTCCGCAAGGACGACGCGTTGCTCGATCGCACGATCTCCCGGCTCGAGTCTTATCTGCACATGCCGGATTTCGGCACCTGCGCCATCGACTGGCCGCTCATCGACCAGTGGGAAAAGGAAATCCGCGCCGGCCAAATGCCGCAGGCCTGAGTGGTCTCACGCATGGCTGGACGAGAACGGCGGACCCGATAGCCGCCTCATCGGCCGATGCGGCCGACTGCGACAACCGTTCGTCTGCCAACAGACCGCGCATTTCGACTGCCCCACGGGCCCACCGGCCCACAGGCGGACGGGCGGACTGGCCGGGGTGCACGTCGCGGTTTGAGCATCGCCTTTGGGCTTACGCCATCGATGGTTGAGGTTGGCGGCGATTTGGTGTCCTTGCGCCGAGTTCGGGTACAAGGACGTCGGGAGCCAACCTCGACAAGCCCAGCTTGAATCGAGCCTCGCCACCCAAATGCCATGGCAACGCGTCTCCGCGCCGCTTGGCTGCTTGACCTCCCGTCCGCTTGCCCTCCCGTC
>JBIKVL010000128.1:0-8299 GCA_044356875.1 Pirellulaceae bacterium
TGATGTGGTCGCCGGAGAGCACGCCAAGGCCGCCCGAGTAAATCGGCAGAGATTCGTGCAATCCGAACTCGGCGGAAAAATAGGCCACCGGCTTGCCACCCAGCACGCCAGCGTGTGTCGACGCCCACGTGTGCTTCCGCCCCACGTACTCTTTAAGCCGGCGGTAAGCGTGGTTGATCCGGCTGTAGAGCACCATCTCCGCGGCGCGCACCGCCAACTGGTCCGGGGTGAACTCGTTCAGCAGCGCGATCGGATTGTGGTCAAGCTGCCGCCAGCGGATCGGATCAATGTCTCGAAACAGCGAAATGACTTCCGGCTGCCAAGTCCACCACAGGTTCCGCGCCAGCGCCATGCATTTGTCGTGCAACGCTTGCGGACTCATCTCGCTAACCGGCTGAACTCCCTCCAAACGCTGCGGTGGCAAAACGTCACGCAACGACATCCCTCGCTCCTTCCACGACCAACTGCGACGATACGCTCCCTAACGGGTCCGACAGTTTACCGAGCACCGCCCGTGCTCGAAACCCGGCAGTCACCTTCGCGTCAGCGGCTTGTCGGTATACTAGCGACCCATGGACCCCTCGCCCATCCTGACACCAGCCGACGAGCGATTGGACACCCTGTGCCAATCGCTTGCCGACGCCGCCGCTGCCCGCGACGCCGCCACGCGCGACGCCTGTACCACCTTCCCACGCCGTCAGTTGGCGTGGTGCGGCGCGCAGGGCGTCTTTCGCTGGTCCGCGAGCTGTGAACGGGGCGGACTCGGCTGGTCCGACGCGGACCAATTGCGTGGCTATCTGCGTTTAGGCGAAGCGTGTTTGACGACGGCGTTCGTCATCACGCAGCGAACGGCGGCGAGCACGCGGTTGGCTGAGTCCGCGAATCATGCGTTGCGGGAACAACTTCTGCCGGATTTGCTGTCAGGCCGAACCTTCGCCACCGTCGCGATTTCCCAGCTCACGACCAGCCGTCGCCATCTGGCGGCGCCGGTGCTTCAGGCCCGCGAGACGGCGGACGGCTATGTCTTCCAGGGCTACAGTCCCTGGGTCACGGGCGCCAAGTTCGCGGACTGGATCGCCGTCGGAGCCGTGCTTGAAGACGGCCGCCACGTGCTGGCAGCGGTCCCCGCGAACTCAGCCGGCGTATCTATCGATCCACCCCATGAGTTGGCCGCGTTGGAAGCGAGCCACACGGGGCCGGTGCGGTTCGATGATCTGGTTGTGGAACGCGATTGGGTGATCGCCGGTCCGAGCGAACAAGTGCTGCGGACCGCTCGCAGCGGCGGGTCGGGAGGATTGCAAACCTCGGCATTGGCACTGGCGTTGGCCAGTCGGTCGATTCGTTTTCTCGAAACCGAAGCGGCCGCGCGAAGCGAGCTACGCGCGGCCGCTGAATCGTTCCGCTCCGAGTGGCACGCCGCGTGCCAACGGTTGCTTGAAGCAGCGGGCGAGGCTGGGCCAGCCGGTCGTGCGGCTTGCGATTCCGAAGCTTTGAGGGCCGGCGCGAACGAACTGGCGTTGCGAGCGTCCCAAGCGGCCTTGGTGGCGGCGAAAGGGGCCGGGTTCGTCGCCGGCCATCCCGCCGGCCGCTGGTGCCGCGAAGCGTTGTTCTTTCTCGTATGGAGTTGTCCGCCGGGGGTGCTCGCGACGCACCTTCGCGAATGGACCGATGGTCGTTCATAAATCCTGACCAGGGACGTCGCAACACAGCGAGACCGCCAAACAGCGAGACCGCCAAGCAGTGAGACCGCCAAGCAGTGAGACCGCCAAGCAGTGAGACCGCCAAGCAGTGAGACCGCCAAGCAGTGAGACCGCCAAGCAGTGAGGGAGTAGAGGAGCAGAGAAATGGAACGAACCGAAATCACTTGGCACGCGCACACGGTTTCCCGGGATGATCGGGAGCGGCGGCACGGTCATCGTGGCTGCGTGGTATGGTTCACAGGGCTCAGCGGGTGCGGCAAGAGCACCGTGGCGAACTGTGTGGAACAGAAGCTGTTCGCCCGCGGAGCCCAAACTTTTTTGCTCGACGGCGACAACGTCCGGCATGGACTGAACGCCAGTCCGGCGGCGTTGACGCCGGCGCACAGCGAAGCGTTCGCCAAGCGATTCGGATTGGGATTCTCGGCGGAGGATCGCGAGGAGAACATTCGGCGGATTGGCGCGGTGGCCGAACTGTTCGCGTCGGCGGGATTGATCACGTTGACGGCGTTCGTCAGTCCCTATCGGCGGGATCGCGACGCGGTGCGTCGTCAGGTCGAGCAACGCGGCCGCTCGGGAGACTTCATCGAGGTATTCGTGGACACGCCGCTGTCGGTCTGCGAAGCGCGGGATCCCAAGGGGCTCTATAAAAAAGCCCGTGCTGGCGAACTGAAAGGCATGACCGGCATCGACGACCCTTACGAACCGCCGCTCGCGCCCCAATTGACGTTGGCCGCCGCCGAGTTCCCCCCCGAGGTGCTCGCCGACCAAGTCATCGCCTACCTCGAACGCGCCGGATTGCTCTCGATCTGAGCCCGTCGCGCGTCGTCATCCGTCTCAAGCCATCGGTTCATTGACCGCACTACGTGTTGTGCGGATGTCTTATGTTTGCGAGGTTCCTAACCGGCTCAGGAAACGATCGGCGACTCGGTGGTGCTCGGCCATCTTCGCGCCGAGCTTTTCCTTCATTTTCACCATCACGGCCATCCGTGGGTTGGAACGGAAGAAGTCGCTCTGGCGGTCGATGAACCGCCAATACAAAGCGTCCCACACGGGGCACCATGGCCCCTTCGTAAAATCGCTCATCTTCAACACGTACGCCGAACCGCTGATATACGGCTTCGTGGTCATCAAACCGCCATCCGCGAATTGGCTCATGCCATAGACGTTCGGCACCATCACCCAATCGTACGCGTCGATAAACAGCTCCATGAACCATTGATAAACGGCGTCCGGAGACACATCGCACAACAAGAGCAAATTCCCCAAGATCATCAGCCGTTCGATGTGGTGGCAATAGCCAGTTCTCAGCACCTGGCGAATCACATGGTCCACGGGCTCGATTCCGGTCGTGCCATCGTAGAACGCCGCGGGCATCGCGCGCTCGAGGCCCCAAAAGTTGCGGGTCCGCTGCCTTCGCCCGCGCCATCGATAAACCAACCGCACATATTCGCGCCACCCGATCACTTGACGCACGAAGCCTTCCAGCGAGTTCAGCGGCACATCGCCGCGCTCAGCGGCCCGTTCGCAAGCCGCCTCGAAGACCTGTCGAGGCGTTATCAAGCCGATGTTCAACATCGGCGTAAGCACGGAATGGAACAGTTGGGCGTGGCGCTGGCTGATCGCGTCCTCGTAATCGCCAAACGATGGCAGTCGGACCGCGATGAAGTCCCGAAGCCAACTCGCGGCCGCCGCATGGTCAAGTGGATACGGCAGCGATTCGCCGTTGCCGATCGCACGGGGAAAGGCTCGCCGCACGTAATCGAGCGCCTCGCGGACAGTCTCGGACGATGTTCCTTCCGTCGCGCTTGACTCCCGCGCGGCTCTTCCCTTGGCTCGCGAGCCTACCGAAGCCGCTGGGCCGTGAGTAGCCGCACCAGCAAGTTCCAGAGACGTATCCAGCACCGATGGAGGAACGGCGACGCCCTTGGGAAGTTTCTTGCGATTCTCGGGATCAAAGCTCCACTGGCCGCCCAGCGGCTTGCCGCCGTCGTCCAGCAACAACCCGAGACGCTTGCGTTGGGCGATGTAGAACTCGGTGAAAAACAGCTTCCGCTTGTCGCGAGTGAAATCGTCCAGGACGCGTCGCGGGGTCAGAAACGCGGGATCTTCGAGCATCGTGGCCGCGATGTTTTGCTGAGCCAGCGCCGCCGTCAACCGCTGTTCCAGCCAATCGTCACACGGATCGACGAAGATCGCGCTACGAATATTCCAATCCGCGAGCAACCGCGCGAGACTGCCGCTGTCGATGAGCTGTGCCGCGTCGACGTAGCGGACCGTCACGCTCCGTCGCCGGAGACGCTCGGCATACAGCTTCATCGTCGCGCGATGGTACGCCAACTTTTGACGGTGAAACGCGTATTGGGTGAAGAAGAGGGGATCCTCGACGAGCACCGCGGTTCCGACGTTCGCCAACGCGGGATGGTCCGCGAACAACTGATGCGGATAAATCAAGGCGGCCGTAGTCATCGCGTCGCCAGCCCCGCGTTTCGCAGCACGCAACCCGCCGCCGCGACGCCCGATCGATAGGCGCCTTCCACGCGTCCCCCCGCCAGCCAATCGCCGCACAACGCCACTCGGCCCGCGGCGTCCCAGAGGCATAGCCGGTCGAGCGTCAGCGGCGTGGCGCTAAACATCCATCGGTGGGCGTCCAGGTGGATCGTGGGTGGAAGCGATCCACCCGCGGACACGTCGCCGTAGCCTGCTGCTCGAGATTGGTGGACGGCGGCGGCGAACGCGTCGAGCAGACGTCGAGCGGCTTCGTCTTTCGGCAGATCAAGATGAGCGGTTGTCCAGTCGGCGGTGGCCTGAAGCACCCAGCAATCGACGGAAGGGTCGCGTCCGGGCTTGGCGCTGTTCCGCGCGACCCACGCCAGTGGCGAATCATGCAAAAAGGCCCCATCCCACGTCGCGTCGATCCGGCGTTCGAAAGCCGCCATCGCCGCCCAGCAGGGCGTCATCGGCACCGCGCGGGCCTCGGCCGCCAATGGATGTTCGCCCAGCAAATCGGCGGCCTGCGTGGATGGAACCGCGACCACCGCGTAGTCGAACCGCCCTTGGCTTTGACCCGCCGTGTCGATTAACTCGCAACCGTCGGCGAGCGGTTCCAGGCGCGCGATCCGCAGGTCGCCGCGGACGGGAACGTCTTTGCCCAAGTGACGTCCAATCGCCGACATGCCTGGCACAAACACAAACCGCTCGGGTTGGTCCGTTTTCGCTGCGACTCCCGCAGGGCCAATTTGGACAAGCGGTGCCAGCCAAGGGGCCGCCACGCCTTGCTCGATCCACGCATCGACCACTTGGCGGAACTTCGGGTCGTAAGCGGTGAAGTACTGGGCCCCATGATCGAAAGCCAGTTTCGGTTCGGCCCGCCGCGTGGCGGCCCGACCGCCCATCCCCCGGCTTTTCTCGAACACCGACACCTCAAAGCCGCTGTCGAGCAACGTGCGGGCGGCGATCAAGCCCGACACGCCCGCGCCGATCACGGCTACGCGGGGCGTTGGGCCGGAAGCCGGCCGGTCGACTTGGTCACGGTACTGATCGGGGTCGAGTCGCATCGCATGGTCCTTCAAAGGTCGGGTCCGCACGGTCCCAAAAACAGGTTGCGGAGGAGTGAATGGACGATCAAATTGCCCGAGACACCATAGCAAACCGCCGTAGGATGATGGGTCGCGGCCATCGAGCGCGTACTGATGATTCAGGTCGACCAAATGACGCCAGGCCGTTTCGAGCTTCGGCGTCCACCCCACGATCGCCTTGCCCCACGTCATACGCACGTTGTTGTGAAGTTCTCCCCGCACCCGTAGTGACCGCTGGGCGGCGTCCCAAAGCGGTTCGCCAGTGCGTCCGCGGGCAAGCGTCTCGGCGTCGAACAACGACGGACGACGATCGGATTCGCGTTCGGCCAGCGTTCGCCGCGCCCAGGCGGGAACCGCATCGACCGTCCCGTGGTCAGCACGGTAATGGCAGAACGTGTAGGCAAGCTCGCGCCACACCAGCAGTTCGTCGAGGAATTTCTCAGCCCCGGCCGTCGGCATGGCCGCCGCCTCTCGCGCGATCCGTAGCGGCGAGACCATCCCGTAGCGCAGATAGGGAGAAAGCCGACTCGTCCCGTTTTTCAGCGGGTCATTCCGATCGTAGGCGTAGCGTGCCAACCCTGACTTGCGGAATGCGTTCCAGCGAGCATAGCCCGCACGCGAACCACCGGGAGTATCGATGATCGGCCCAATGGAATGATCGATGTCGCACTCGCCGATCAACTGTTCAAGGTCCACTCGATCCCAATCCAAGGGTTCGAAGGGAAGCTCGCACTCAACGCCCATCGTCGAACCAGTTGGCCAGGCTGCCCAAGGGCGACCGACGCGCGCGGAACGCAAGGCGGCCGTCGCGTCGCGGTAAGCGAACGCCCGATCGTAGGCCCGACCCACAAGGCGCATCGGCACCACGCAAGCCGTGTCGACCGCAAACACCGGACCGGCCGCCGCCATGCCAATTCGTGGCAGCCAGTCGCTCACCGGGGCCGTCGGAAAATCCTCGGTGACGACCACTGCGGCTCGACTGGCCAAGGTTCGCAAGTGCGGGCCACGGTGGCCCGGACGTTCCAAATGAAACGCGGCTAGGAAGCCAGAGGCCGCCAAGTCGCGGTGGGTTTCCCGCGCCCCTTGAAGGATGAACGCATGGTGCCGGTCGCAGGCGTATGGATAACGCTCGGACAGCCCTTGATAGACGAGCAGAGGCAGCTCCAGTTTCGCAGCCAGAAACCGCGAGGTGTCCAACGCCGGGTTTTCCTCGACCCGCATCGCCGTCTGCATCCAGTACAAGACGAACGATGCGTATGCAGGGCTCGGTCGGGAAGTGACGACGCGAACGCGTTCGGCGAGAGGCTCTGGGAGGCCGGCAAGCGATTCGTGAGCGGCGTTCATGGGGGAGCGGCGTTCATGGGGGAGCGGACCCGGGGCCAATCGGTGCGAGCGAACTTCGGCGAATCGATGACGCGGACAACCGGCCGCCTCCTCGTTGAGTCCCGAGTTTTTCGCGGACATTCGCCCAGGGCTCAGCAATCCTTCCTAGGGTAGGCGTCGGCCCACGTATCGCCTACCCGCCCGCCAAGCCGCTCCGCCTCCGAGTCCGCACGCCAACTGGGACTACCCAGCGCGATCGTCGCATCCGACCGTCTACGCCCATCGCCGACTCCAACTTCCGTTCGCGATGTCATAAATCGCGAGGAGCGGTAAAGACAAGCATGGCTGTCCGTGTGGAAGAAGGAGCCTCGCATGCTTCACCGTGCCGATGATCGTGCCAAAAATCGTGACCCGCAACGCGAAGCCCGGGAGATTACGCTCGCGAATCCGCGACGCCGACCGCTGACGTCACCAAGCGCGCCTGTGCCATCAACGGTATCGGCGTCGCACCCGAGCGGTTCGCTTCCCAACTCGCTTTCCAACTCGCTTTCCAACTCGCTTAACAATTCGCTTCCCAACTCACTTCTAAACTCTCTTCCCAACTCGCCTTTCAAGTCACTGGTCGCGCTGGTGATTGCCGTCGTTTGTCTGTTCGAATTCCCGGCACTTGCGTACGGACAAGAATCAACCACGAAGAGGAGCAAGGCGGGGCCGCCGAACATCATCCTGATGCTGTCCGACGACCAGGGATGGAGCGGTTTGTCGGTCGCGATGCATCCCGAATATCCCGGCTCGAAGGGCTCGGTGTTTCAAACGCCGAATCTGGAACGGTTCGCCGCGCAGGGGATGCGGTTTTCCTCGGGATACGCCCCGGCGCCCGTCTGTTCGCCGACGCGAATCAGCATTCAGACCGGAAAGAGTCCGGCGCAGTTGCACTGGACGAAAGCGGCTCCGCCCGAAACCGGCCGGAAGCTGATCGAACCCAGCCTGATCAAACGGATCGCCGACTCGGAAACCACGATCGGCGAACTGCTGCGCACGGCCGGCTACGCCACCGCCCACTACGGCAAATGGCACATCAGCGGCGGCGGCCCGGGCGCTCATGGCTATGACGAGCACGATGGGGACACGGGGAACGAAAACGCCTACCAGTTCACCGACCCCAATCCGGTCGATATTTTCGGCATGGCGCAGCGTTCCGAAAACTTCATGGCTCGCTGCCAGCAAGCTGGAAAACCGTTTTACATCCAACTCTCATGGAACGCCCTGCACGCCTCGGAAAACGCTTTGAACGCCACCAAGGCCAAGTACGAGCGACTCAACGGCAACATGGGTGGTGGCGGGGGCGCGGGTGGCGGCGGGGGAAAGCAGATCGCGACCGCCGCGATCACCGAGGATCTCGATACGGGCGTCGGCCGAGTCTTGGCGGCCATCGACCGGTTGGGGCTCGCCGAAAACACCTATGTCATTTACACCTCCGACAACGGAGCGGGCGGTGGGCGACGCGAGGGCCTAAACGGCGGCAAAGGCTCGGTCTGGGAAGGTGGCGTCCGGGTGCCGCTCATCGTGCGCGGCCCCGGTGTCCCCGCCAACAGTTGGTGCCACTCGCCGGTCGTCGGCTACGACTTCTTGCCAACGTTCGCGGAATGGGCTGGGCTGACTGCCCGGTCGATGCCTAAGGGCATCGAAGGCGGCAGCTTC
>JBIKVL010000129.1:0-8297 GCA_044356875.1 Pirellulaceae bacterium
GTCGCGACAACAGGCGGTGGGCGGCGGGTGAAGACGCATCCGGGACGGTGCCGCAGGTAGTCTTGGAGGCGACCGTCTTCGCGTTTCATTTACATGCCGAACGCCACGCGACGGAAAGTGTCGGGAAGCGTCGCACATGGATCTTTGGAAGATTCGGCTGGGGCCTTCATGCGTTCAAACGAGGAATTCTTTGTTTCACGCCAAGCGGCTTCGTGAACGCCAGGACCGGCGTTCGCGGCGCGTGTTCGAATGCGGCCACCGTCGCACGACATGACACGACAGCGACATCGGCGACGCTGACTTCCCTGCGCTCGCTGGCAGCGCCGCCCCTCGCTGCCATTTCAGCACCGACTCGGCGAGTTAGTCTTTCGATGGTCTTGGCCGATGGGCTATGTCCGATCACCTGCCGCATCATCTGTGCCGCGCGGTGCCGTGGCTGCCCAGGGAAAAAATGCTTCGCTTGTCCATCAAGTTGCCGCAGCTTACCACGGGAATCGCCAAATCTCCTATTGACGTTTTTCACCGCCAACCGAGCCTCGCAAAAGCTGACGTGGGCCCCGGTCGGGGTATCGCCAATTGGCCTGGATCGCGGGACGGACGTTTGCTACTGTCCGCGCAAACCTGGAGTCGCCGCGTCGACGGCTGGTCCGGCGGTCGCGGAATTGCATCAGCTTACCGGGGAGTCCCGTGACGTGACGCGAAGTGTAAATGACGAGCGGCCTGCGGAGCGGCGATCCGCCGCGACAGTGAGGAACGCCACGAGAATGTCGCGTTACAGAGCGTTGGCCGCCATCTGGTTCGCCATTCTGGGCATCTGCCTGTTCGCCGGTTGCGTGGAGGGTCCGTTCGGACTCGCTCGCTACAACCCCGTGCTTGTGGACGAATGGCGGAAGGACGAGAAGTTCGGTCCGACGTTGCATCAACGTCTCGAAGAAATGCGGGATTGGGAAGGGCGCGCGGGCTCGCTTGGCGCCGATCAGGAACAGATGATTTGCGCGCAACTCTCCGAACTCGTTCGCACCGACTCCAACACCCTACTCATCACGCAAGCCGTGAAGACGCTCGGCGCGATCGATTCCGCTCAGTCGCTGGACGCCATCCGGTTCGCCTCGACACATCCACAACCGGATGTCCGCGTAGCCGCCTGCCGCGCGTGGGGGGCGAAGAAATCCGCCGAGGCCGGCGAGATGCTGGCCAACCTGCTCAATTCCGATACCCACCTCGACGTGCGGCTCGCGGCCGCCCGTGAACTGAAAGGTTTTCCGGGACAAGCGACCATCCAAGCGTTGTCGGTAGCGCTCGACGATTCCGACCCCGCCCTGCAAAGACGCTGCGCGGAATCGCTCGAGGCGATTACCGGGAAAAGCCTCGGCAACGACGTCAAGGCATGGCGCGAGTACATCGCCAGCGGCCAGGTGAAACCGGCGGAGCCAGTCTCGTTCGCCGACCGGTTTTACTCCTGGTTCCGCTAGGCCCGCTTCCAAGTCCGCTTCCAAGTCCGCTTCGTACCTCGGCGGCTTCCCTGGCCGGTCGTATCCACCATTGGCTACCCGTTCAAACCAGCCAAACGGGCATGCACGATCGCCCCAATGGGCAACTCCGTTACGATCGTGCTCATCTTTCGCCGGAGGGGCGACGATATTCCAGGTATTCCCCTGGACGTGCCAAGCACGCCCGTATCGCCCATCCATTTTCCGGCAATCTCCTCTATGACTCGTATCAACGTGCCTTTGCGAGTTTTCGCGTGCGCCTGCGCGCTTGCGGCCCCAACGCTATGCGCGGGACCGGCGCTCGCCCAAGCCAATCGTCCCGCTTCCTTGGAGCGCGAGTTGGCACAGCCAACGGGTGACGGCGCCCTGATCGTTTCCGTGCGTCTTCGAAATAGCCCCTCGGGTAGCGAACCGGCCGAGTCGGAAGACGCCAATCGGGAAAAACCCGTTCAGGAAAACGCCGATGCCGGTAGCGACTCGACGGAAAATGCGTCGACATCCACCGATTCGACGGATGAAGTGTCTGCATCGCCGGCGGAGAAACCGGCGGACGAACCGAGTCCCAACGGCGTGGACAACGCGGCAGCCGAGGGCGAAGCGGCCGCCGAACCCGCACCGCGCAAGACACCTATCCGCAGCCAGCCGAACGTGTCTAAAGGGGCTGAAGCCGGAAAGCCGCCGGTTGAGGGACGGCCAGGGGCTCGTGTCTCCGTAGGCCTATCCGACAACCAAAACACCGGTGACAAAACGGGTGAAAACGCTGGTGAAAACGCCGGTGAAAAAACCGGCGAAACGAAGGATGCCCAGGAACCCCGCACGTTGGAAAGCACGCCGGACGCCGTGGCGGTGCCCGCCTTCGAGCAGGATCTGACGCCCGAACTGGTGGAACTGCGGGAGCGGGTGCGAAAAACGCTCGCGTGGTATTACAACGAGCCGATCAGCGTCAACAATTACAGTCCTTGGGGGATCATGCATGCGTTGATCGCGTTTGGCGTGGACACCCAGGTCTACAACGCCGACCAGAAGGTCAATGCGATTGGCTGGCTGTGCTACAACCGGGCTTGCCGCGGCCAGCGACTCATGTATCTCGAAGACGGCAAACTGCGAGTGGATATTGGCGTGGGCGTCCAGGGCCATGCCGGCCAGTTCCTCGCGATGCTCGCACAGTCACGGGTCCGCGCCGACTTCCCGATCAAGGTCGAGGGACGCGATTTCACCGTCGCCGACCTTATCGAGTCGGAGAAGCAAACGTGTCGGGCCAAAACCGAGTTGACGTTCAAATTGATTGCCCTTGCGCACTATCTGAAGTCCGACGCGACGTGGAAAAGCGACATCGGCGAGGAATGGAGCATTCCGCGGCTGATTAAGGAGGAGCTCGCCCAGCCCGTCGTCGGCTCGGCCTGCGGCGGCACGCATCGCATGACTGGCTTCAGCTACGCGGTCAACAAGCGTACGAAGCTAAACGAACCGTTCGAGGGTCAGTGGCTGCGGGGACGGAAGTTCGTCCACGCGTTCCACGACTACATCTTCAAACTGCAAAACTCGGACGGCAGTTTCAGCACCAACTGGTTCGCCGGCCGGGGCGATTCAGGCGAAATCAAACGACATCTGGAAACGACCGGCCACATGCTCGAATGGCTCGTCTGTTCGCTGCCATCCGACCAACTCGATGACCCGCGGGTCATCAAAGCGGTTGACCATCTGACATCGGTTTTCGAGTACGGCATGCGGAACGGCGTGAAGTGGGAGATCGGTCCCCGCGGCCATGGCCTGCACGCCTTGGCGCTGTACGCCGAGCGTCGATTTGGGGACAAACCGGGCAACCGCGAAGCGATTTTCGCTCGGCGAAATTCGACGAAAGCGGTCGTTCGATAGTTGCCCATTTCGGGAAAACGGCCTACGATTGCCGCGACGCAAGGACGGCGCGGCGATCGCATAGGCGGGGGTCGAGCGGCCGTTGCTGGATCCGCCTCCGAGCCGCGGGAACGCTGCCCTATGAAAGCCGGCCGTTTCGACACTCATCTCGCCGGCCTCGTCAAAATGGCCCGTCAGTGGGTCGCGTCCAGCGATGCCGATTCCTTGCTGCTGCTGCTTGACGAACCGCTCGATTGGAACGCGCTCGCCGAGGCCGCGGACGGCGTCAAAGTGGTCGTGGCCAGCGACACTCGAGACGCTCTGGAAGGGGCGGCCGCCGCCGGCATACCCAGCGTTGTCCTGGAAATGGGCGACGAAGCCGAGGTGGAAAAGCTCACTCAGGCCTTGTTGATCGCCGTCGCCAACGAAGTGCTGCTGCCCGGCGCCGCCGTCGTCGCGATCTACAGCGCCTTCGAGACGGGACGGATGGATTCGCTCAGCTATATCCATTTGGAAGAACACCTCGGACGCCTCACTGCCCGCGACCTCAAACGGCTCGTCACCAACGTTCCGCTTGAAGTGCTCAAATCGGTGGTCGATTTGGCGATCGAGATTGGCCGCGAAGGCCGGGAAGGAACGCCGGTCGGCACGCTGTTCGTCGTCGGCGACACCCGTCGTGTCCTGACGCATGTTCACCCCGCCGGCTTCGATCCGGTCCGCGGTTACAGCCGCAAGGAACGCACGATTCGGGATGCCAAAGTGCGGGAAGCGCTCAAAGAGATCGCGCCGCTCGACGGGGCTTTCATCGTGTCCGCCGACGGCGTCGTGGAAAAGGCATGTCAACTGATTGACGCCGGCCACGCCAGCCTCACGCTCTCCAAAGGCCTGGGCTCGCGCCACTGGGCGGCCGCCGCCATCACGAAAGTCACTTCGGCCGTCTCGGTCGCTGTCAGCCAATCCAACGGCACGGTCCGCCTCTTCCAGAACGGTGAAGTCGTGCTGCGAATCGAACCGTTCCGGCGGGCGATGAAATGGAAAGCGCCGGAGAGCGATCCGCCCGCGGGCGATTCCAGCCATTGAAACACCTGGGGAACAACCGGCGATTGTGCCATCGTTGCCGCGGACCGCGAACGGGTCTTAGCCCCCGATAAAGCGCTCGACTAAGCGGCGTGGCGCGCCGATGTCGGCGATCCGCAATTCACCGAGCCACGGAGCGGCGGCCGGATTCCGGTAACCGGCCTTGGGCGCCACGAACGAACAGGTGACATCCGCGCGGAAGGTCGGCTGACCGGGCTGGCCCGTGTCGGCATCGAGCCCGCTGGGGACATCGATCGCGAATTTGCGGCCGGGCGCCGCGTTCAGATGTTCGATGACCGCCGCGAGCGGTGGGCGCGGGTTGCCGCGAACGCCAATGCCCAGAAGCGCGTCGACAATCCAGTCGGCGCCGGAGAGCGCCTCGTCGAGTCGCGACTGGTCGTGTGGCATTTCCCGCACTCGAAACAGCGGGATACCCGTGCGTTCGATGATCGTCAGATTGATCGCCGCATCCGGCGGACAGTACGTGAAGTCGCCCGCGAGCACCACCCGCACCGAATGGCCTCGGAGATCGAGATGTCGCGCGACCACGAGTCCATCGCCGCCATTGTTGCCTCGGCCGCAGATGATGGTGACCGGTCCCGCGATGCCCAGCGCTTCGATCAAGTCCGCGCAGCCCCGGCCGGCATTTTCCATCAGCACGAGGCCGGAAACGCCAAACTCCCGCCAAGCGGCTTCATCCAACGCCCGCACTTGCTCGCACGTGAGGCACTCGCTATGCATTAGGGGTCGAACGGCAACCGTTGGAACCGTAGGGGAATGGTTCGAGTCTTGCATTGGAGTTCGCCATGCCGCTTTTCGAATACGAATGCCGCAGTTGCCAAAGCCGATTTGAACTGCTTGTCCGGGGCAACGAAGCTCCCGAGTGTCCTTTATGCCATAGCCATGAGCTTGATCGCCAGCTAGGAGTGCCGGCGGCGCATGTGCAAGGCGGCGGTCCACGCCGCGCCGAACTGCCCGTATGCGCGCCGGCTCCGCCGGGCGGTTGCGGGGCCCCGTGGTGTGGAACGGGCGGGTGTGACCGATGAACGCGCCATCGCCCGCCTCCGCGATCGGGCAACTGGTGTTTGCCCGCTTGGATCGGAACCAATCGCCGCGGCGCCGCGAAGGATTTCAAACAGCCTACACGTCGCCGGGATATCTCGGCCCGAAAGATCTGGAAGCGATCGAAGAGCGATTGGCGTTCTTTCCGTCGCTGGAGCGGCGGCAAAAGCGCCTGTTCTTCACCGCTCCCAGTGGACTGGTTGTCGTGGCCCGCATCGTAGCCACCGAGGATCGGGACGCGTCCGGCCGGGGTGGCTGTTACGTCGCCCACGCCCTGCTCATCCGCCCCGCCCTCTTCGACTCGGTCGACGCGAATCCGTTTGTGTTTCTGGACAACGTGCCGTTTTTCGAGAGCCTCGCTGGCGCCCTTGCCGCGGGCGACATGGCCACCGGTTCCATTCCGCCGCTCCCCTGGCAAGCGTCAGAAGCACCGTTCACGGAATCGCTGCCGATCGCCGAAGAGACCCGCCGCGTGGCCGCCTCCTTTCCCTTTCGCCCGCCGAACCCGCGAGTCGAGCGGCCGCGATCGCCGGACGCTCGAGTTGCCGATCCGAGCGATCGGAACCAGTTGTCGGGGCCCGAGCAGGAAATCGCCGCGACGCTCCGCGCCGTTTGGCCGCTATTGCCGGCCGCCTGGAGGCCCGACTGCTCGTTCGATACCGATTTCGAAGGCTGCAATCCGGCCGCCACCCGTTACTGGGCCACAGGTCAACGCGCCGCCGTGAAAGGCCCATCCGTCCGTCCCAGTTCGTCCGCGCCTTCCCCAACTTCCCCGTATGGATCCTGGGTGCGCTGGCGGCTGCATGACGCATCCTCCCCCTGGACGCAATCACTCCGCGATCAGGCGGCCGACTACTGCCAATCGCTCTCGGATTTGATCGACCCGCAAGCCGACGCGCGGGTCCATGACCGCTCTGAGCCGCGATACGACTCCCGCTCCGACTCCCGCTCCGAGGCACGCTCCGAGACACGCTCTGGCACTCACTCCGACCACGACGCCGCCTTCAACGAAACGCTCATCGGCGAAATTGTGTCCGCGAATCGGTCGTTGGTGCGGTTGCTCCTGATGCGTGGCTTGCGGGACACGCTGCGGCGCCGCGGTATTCCGTCGGCACGACAGCGGTGGCATTGGCGGCTTCGCGGCCTCCTCCGCCGTCTCACGCCGCGCGTGATGCAGAGTCTGCTCGATTTCCTCATGCGAAAATCGAAGCGAATTGAATCGCCGAGCGTTGAAGCCGACGTGCCGGACGAGTTTGCCGGCGATGTGTTGGCGCCGCTATGGACGCATGTCGTCGACCGGTTGATGGCGAGCGAAGCGCCCGTCGCGTTGTATCGCTTGGCGGGCGGACAGGACGGAGGCTCGACGCAGAGTGTCCGATCGGAGCGCGCGACCGGTCGAGCCGCAATTCCATCATGGCCGGTAGAACGCATAACGGCATCGCTCCGCGCCGTCGCGCGGCACGGCGGCTTGCCGCGGAGGCGGGAGATTCGCGAGACGATATCGCGATGTCTGTTTCTGTGTGGCGATCGCTGGCTGCTCGTCTGGTACTGCGGATGGTCGCATGGTGTCGTGGGCGGGCCGCTGGTGGGTGGCTGGCGTCGATTTCGCTTGCGCAAATTGCTCTCCTACCTTTCTGGCTCGGAGCAGCGGGAAGTCGTCGAGGCCCTCTGTCGCGAGGACGCGTTGGGTGGCGGCTGGTTGCTGGACCCCGATGACGCTTCCGAATTGCGGGACTGGCTGCGGGAATCGCTGCGGGGCTAGGTCGCCACTCAAGATTTCCCGAAAATGTCCGGGAAATGAGGCAATACTGGGCACCAAGGAGCGAATAGGGCACAGCCGATTCAAGGCGTACAAGCCAAGTTGTTGTTAGGTAACGGGAGAAGATCTCATGCCGCTACCGTGTCCCTATTGTCTGGAAAGACCGCCGGCTTTCACCGAGCAGAAAGAACCGAGCGAACTGCCGCGTAAAGTTTGCCCACATTGCGGCGAGTCGGTGCCGCGGTTGTACTTGGAAGGGGCCAAGTCATTCCCACCGGTCGTGATCAGCGCGATCGGATATCCGCGACACGGAAAGACCGTCTACTGCGCCTCGCTGCTGCGGGAAATTAAGCGGCTATCGTCGGTTTGGCCGGGGTTTTACAGCTTGGCGATCGACGAGGAGAGCCTCGAAAACGTCTATCGCAACATGGGCCGCTTGAAAAACCGCGAATTGCCCGACGCGACGCCGCGCACTTTTCCCCGCCCCATGATGTTGCGACTTAGCGGCATTCCGCAACATCGCGACTGCACGCTGGTGATCTACGACACCTCGGGGGAATCTTTCGAGAAGGCGTCGTCGCTGGGGCGCTACGCGCGGTTCGTCGCCCGCGCGCCGACGGCGATGTTTTTCGTCAGCGTTCCCGACCTCTGGGAGGCGGGCGATCCGGGTGCCGAAATGGCCCGGCTTCTTAACACCTATCTGATCGGCATGACCGATTTGCAAGCCGACACCCTCCAGCAAAACCTGGTCGTGGTGCTTACAAAGGCTGACGCGTTTGAAAGCCAATTGGCCAGCGTGACACCCGAATTGCGGCAACATCTGCGGGCCGACGACGAGGCGGAACTGTTGGCAAGCGGCAACCTGTCGCCTTGGTCGAACATGCTGAGCCCAGCGTTTCGCGAGCTGTTCGACGACCTACTTGGGTGCGGCGTCGACGCCGCCCAGGCCGAAAACTCCTTCGATTATCTGGAACGCATCTCCCGCCGTTTGCGACGGTTCGTAGTGGAGCAAATCGGAGCAAACGAGTTCATCCGCCTCGTGGACGAACGGTTTC
>JBIKVL010000130.1:0-8276 GCA_044356875.1 Pirellulaceae bacterium
AGCGTCCAGCCGGTTGATGAGAACCAACGCTGCGGCAAAGTCGCGGACCACTCCGTGGTCCGCTGCCGGGTTGCCGCAGTAGCAAACGCCAACCCCGCAGACCCTGGTTCACTGTTCGACCGATCCTCTTGTTTGCCGCATCTTTGGTGGAAGTCGGCGTTGGACCACGGAGTGGTCCACGACATTGGCGAGTCCGCTTTCGCACCCGTCGCGAGCGTCCAGCCGGTTGATGAGAACCAACGCTGCGGCAAAGTCGCGGACCACTCCGTGGTCCGCTGCCGGGTTGCCGCAGTAGCAAACGCCAATCCCGCAGACCATGAAGCGAAGAGTGCCAGGCACTTTTGACTTTGGCACTTTTGACTTTTTAGCTTCCACTCGCCGCGACGACGGGCCGGTCCTCCGTCTCCGCACAGTGGTTCGACGATGTGTCGGCGGCTGGCTGGCTTCGCTGTGCTTTTGGCCGGCGCGACGGTCGGCGGCGTTGGCCGTCAGTTGGCCGCGCAAGAGCACGATTATGGCCGGAAGTCTGACAACATTCCGGTGGTTCGAAGCGTCCAAGGGGGAACATGTTCGGCGGACGCGACTTGGGAGGGCAGGAAGGTTCCCGAGGGCGGTTCGATGGTGTAAATCCGGCCCGGCCACCAAGTGACCTACGATCTGGAGGCCGACGAGCGCACCGTCATTGACGCCATGTTTGTCGCCGGCACGCTCGCGTTCTCCCCGAAGGCGAAGAGTGCCAGGCTCTTTTGAGATCCTTTTTAGATCCTCCCCGTTTCAACGACCTTCTCGCCCCGAAGAAGCAGTCAACGGGTAGGCCGGGGCAGGGCGTCACGGAGCCGCCTTAACTCGCCGCCCTCGGATCGCATCGAGTAATTGGTGCCAATCGCCTGCGAGAGATGAGCCGACTCGGCTGCAGCGGTCGTCATGTAGCGGTCACGACTCATCGCTCGCGAGGCGGCCGCTGGCGCGGATCGACCGATGATCACCGCTGTCGATGTCGCGCGTCGGAACGAATTCGAACGACTACATCGCCTCAGCGGTTTCGGCATAGGGGTTGCGGATTTGCGGCATCCACTTGCACAACCCCATTCCAAGGAAGTAGAGCAGCGTCAGCGGGATCGCCATCAGAAAGATGCTGATTGGATCGGCGGGCGTCAAAATGCTCGAAATCACGAAGATGGCGAGGATCGCAATCCGCCACTTTTCGAGATACGTGGCGAGGCTGACCAAGCCAAGCCGATTGATGAACAGCATGACGAGCGGCAACTGAAAGCTGATCCCAAAGCCCAACGGCAGGATGAGGACGAAGCCGAGCCATTCGCTAATCCGCGGGTCCGGGTCGATGTTAAGCGCTTTGTTGAAACTGAAGAGGAAGTCAAGCACCGGTTCGAAGACGAAGAAAAACGCCATTCCGGCGCCGGCCAGAAACAATAAAAGGCTAAACGGCAAATACATGTAAACGTAGTTCTTTTCGTGCGGGTACAAGCCCGCGGCGACGAACTGCCAAACTTGCCAGAAAATCCAGGGGCTCGCCACGACAATTCCCGAGATGAAACCCGCCTTCATCCAGATCATGAACGCCTCTTGGGCGTTCAAGCTGCGGACTTCCATCTTCACGGGACGCCAAGTGCGGAAGTTCACTAAATACGAGCTCGGCGGTGGTATCGGGTCGCGATGAATCGACAAGCCGCCCTGGGTCTTGGATACTCCCAGAGGAATCGGCGATTGGCCACTCGCCGCGTCGATCGCAGTCTTCTCCGCCTTGCCGGTCGCCGCGTTTACCGCCACCTGGGATTCCGAACGGTCCAGCATCGGTTTGTCAGCGGCTGGTTTGTCGGTGGCTGGTTTGTCGGTGGCTGGTTTGTCGGTGGCTGAAGTCCCGCTTTCTGGCTTAGCCAGAGGGGCAGTCGCTTCGGTAGCCGCGTTGGCTGGAGAACTGCTGGAGGACTCGGCGCTTAGCTTCGCACCGACTCGGCGGAGTTCGGCAGCCTCCAAGTAGGTCTCGTCATACACCAAGCGGTTATTGCGGACGAAGGCTTCCATCTCCGGAGTCACGCCCTCGGGATATAGGATGCGAAGATCCTCGATTGCTTTGTCGATGTAGTAGTTCTCGAGCGCCGACTTGAGCGGGAACTGCATCCAATTCATCACGTGCCGCGACACGATCAGACCGATCGCGAAGCCGATCACAAGCCCAACTACGGCGCGGAACAGGGCGACCCGCAATTCCTCCAGGTGTTCCCCGAAGGACATTTTGGTGCTTTCAAACAGGTCGTCGTTGGGATACTTCGCCATCGCGGGCAACCTTTTCGAATCATCGATGCGGGGCGGGAAGGCGGGTCGCGGCGGCGGATCGTGGCCGCTACCTTACCGATCGCCAAGGCTGGCATTGCGGGCGAAATGCCGCTCGACATCGCCCGCCGCCGAAAGGAAGTTGGAATCATACTCGCGGCCCGCGCCGCGAACAACCGACGCGCTTCGAGCCGAACATGACCCTACTCCGCCCATTGCTTTTCGAGCCCATTTTTCGCCGGTATCTATGGGGTGGCCGCCGGTTGGAAACGATCCTGGATAAGCGACTGCCGCCCGGCAACGACTACGCGGAGAGCTGGGAAGTTGTGGATCGAGAAGGCGATCAGACCCGTGTGCTCGAGGGGCCATTCGCGGGAGCGACGTTGGGAGAGTTGATCGCCCTATTTCCCGAGGAATTGCTCGGAGATCGCTATTTGGCGTCCTGGAAGGCGCGGGGCGGCCTCGGCCGTCCGCGTTTTCCCCTGTTGCTCAAGTTTCTCGATGCGCAGCGGGATCTTTCGGTTCAAGTCCACCCTGACGACGCCCGCGCCGCGCGTCTCGACCCGCCCGATCTGGGAAAGACGGAGGCGTGGGTGATTCTGCACGCCGCTCCCGGCGCCTACCTGTACGCTGGACTGAAACGCGGCTTTGACCGAGCGGCGTTGGAACGCGAGGTCCGCCGGGGGACGACGCCACTCTGCCTGCAGCGGTTTGAACCGCGAGCCGGAGATTGTTTCTTCATTCCGGCGGGCACGGTGCATGCTCTCGGGGCGGGGCTGGTGGTGGCGGAAATCCAACAGGCGAGCGACACGACCTACCGGTTGTTCGATTGGAACCGCGTGGGGGCCGACGGTCGCCCTCGACCGTTGCACCTGGAAGCGGCCCTGGAAGCGATCGATTACGCGGCCCCGCCTGTGGCCGCTTGTTGCCCCAAACCACTCGCCGGACTACCGGCGGAGCAATTAGTGGACTGCGACAAGTTTGTTTTGGAGCGTTGGCGGGTGGGAAACGCGTTCAACGAGGTCGAATGGGGTGGTGATGGACGGTTCCGCATCGTGACCGTCGTGGATGGGGTGGTCCGATTCGCGGGCGATCCGACTGCGAGTCCATTAGCGAAAGGGCAGTCGGCTTTAATTCCGGCGACGATGGCCGTGACGGCGACAGGAGCGGCGACGGGAGCGGCGACGGTGTTGGTCGCTTATGTTCCCTAAACGTGCGGTTTCGGTGGCCGCATCCATGAGCGGCGCCGGTTTATCGATCTCGCGAATTGCCAAGCTTACCCAACCGTTCGCTTCGCGCCCTACAATCCGACGTTGAGTGTCTGTATCAAGCAGCTGATCCGGTCAGGTCGATCAGCGATGGACGGGTTGACGCCGCGTGGACGGTGTTTGCGTCCCGGGAACAACCTGCGAGGCAACTCGCCTTACTCCGGTTGGAACCGTTCCCTATACTCCGGACGGTTCGAACCGGATTTTTTATTCTTTCGCGAAGGATCGCGTGGATGCGCCGCCCCCCATGGTCACGCTCGCTCCGCCGACCACGAGCCGTGATTTTGACCGTCACGCTATTGTTGGGTGGTGCCGGAGTGGCCGGATGCACGTCGGGGCGACCCAATCTTCGGCACCCTGGCGACCTGCAAACGCAGCGATTCAACGCGATCGCACATGACCCCTATACCGATGTCGACGCAGGGCCTGAAGTGGTTGGTGGCCGACCGCGCGATTTCCAAAAGCCGCTCCCCGAACCCGTTCGCAACCGATGGCTCATGGATTCGTGGTGGTGGCGTCAGTGAATTGTCGCCCACACGCCCAGGTGCGCGTCAGTGGTCGAGTGTTGCTCCGCAGTTCTCCCGCCGTTCCACTTTGCGGCGTTTGCCGATTCGCTCGGAAGTAATCGACGTCCGTCGCCTGGGAGAGTCGGGGCTGGCAAGGTATGATCCGGGGCCTTCTAATCCTCCAGGATCTCTCGGTTATGGCTCGTTATCGCCCGGCGTCTGACAGGAAATCATTTGGCGCGGCCCGCAAACCGGCCAGTGGAGGCAAGAGCGGGGCCGGAAAGAGCGGAGCCGGAAAGAGCGGAGCCGGAAAGTTTCGGTCTGGAGCCGGCGACCCATTCGGCACGCGGTCTGGCAAGCGCTCTGCCGATGGAGACGCTCGCGGAGACTCGCGGCGCGGTGACGGCGACTCGCGTCGTGCTGCGTCCGGCGACTCGCGGCGTGGCGCTCGCGGAGACTCGCGTCGTGCCGCTTCCGGCGACTCGCGGCGCGGCGCGTCTGGCGACTCGCGGCGTGGCGCTTCCGGCGACTCGCGGCGTAGAGTCGGCGGCGATTTGCGTCGTCGTGCCTCGGGCGATGATTCGCGAGGTGGCCGGGCGGTTGGCGGAGATTCACGCGGCGCCACCGACGGCGATTTTCGGCGGGACAGGAGCGGCGATTCACGACGAGATGGAACGAATGGCATGCGGCGCCGCACGCGCGGCCCCGCGCGACGCGACATGCGCGAGGATGTCGCGCCCAGCAGGCCGAGTGGCACGCCGCGAAAGGGGCGATCCGGACGCGGTTCACCCGCCAGTCGAGGCGTCCGGTTCGAGCGACCCGGGGCGTCGCCGAGCGACGTCCGGCGTGCCGCTGAAAGACCGGAGATGGAAGAAAAGGGGAGCGAGACGGAGGCGACCACCGAGCGATTGCAGAAAGTTCTAGCGGCGGCCGGGATCGCGAGTCGGCGCGAGTGCGAAGAGCTGATCGTGTCTGGACGGGTCGAAGTGGATAGGCAAACCGTTGTGAAGCTCGGAACGCGGGTTGATCCCGTTAACCAGGAAATCCGGGTGGATGGCGTGGCGTTGCCAAGGCCGCAGCGGTTGTACTACGTCGTCCACAAGCCGGTCGGTGTCGTGACGACGAATTACGATCCGAGCGGCCGAGCGCGGGTGATCGATTTGGTTCCAACGGACCAGCGAGTTTTTCCCGTCGGAAGGCTCGATCGGACCAGCGAAGGCTTGATTCTGGTCACCAACGACGGCGCCTTGGCAAATCTGCTCACGCACCCTCGGTTTGGGGTCGAGAAAACGTATTGGGCCCTGGTTGATGGCCACCCCGACAACCACACGCTCGACAAACTGCGGGAAGGCGTACATATCGCCGAGGGCAAGGCGAAGGCCTCGTCAGTCCACGTGAAGCGTCGAAATCCTGGGACCAGCGAATTGATCATCGTGCTTGACGAGGGGCGCAATCGGCAGATTCGGCGAATGCTCGCTCGGGTCGGCCACAAGGTGCTGCGACTGAAGCGGATCGCGGTCGGTCCTCTGGTTCTCGGCGACCTACCGGCGGGCGCCTGCCGAAAACTGGGACCACAGGATGTGGAATTGCTCATGGAAGCCATTCGCGCGAAACGCAAACAGGCCGCCAAGGCCCGCCGACTCGCGAAGCGAGCGAAAGTGGCGGACAACAAAGATAAGCTAGCGGCGGGGGACGACGCAGACGCTCGATCCGGCCTGGCTCTCCCCGGCAAAGGTCAATTGGATAAGTCTCGACAGGGAAGCGGCCGGCATAAGTTCGGGAATCGAGGTCAAGAGTCCGAAGGCGACGATGAGGTTGTGGGGATCGGGGCTGGCGATGACGAATTCGAGGGCGAGTTCGACAACGAATTCGACGGGGATTTGGAGACGGATTACGAGGGCGATGATGTGTTGATTCCCGACGATGCTTCGGGCCGTCGTAAGTCTTCCGGCGCGGTGCTCGATTGGAGCGATGACGATGGCGACGAAGCGACCGATGACGCGACCGATGACGCGACTGATGACGCGACGGAATGATTTGCGGATAGTGGCGATCGCGGAACTGCAGCGTCGGCTCAAGGCGGTTCCATCGATAACTCGGCGGATGGTCGCATGACTCGGGGCGAGGAACATTTCGAGGAGACGTGAGCGATGGCGTCATTGCTGCATCCTCCGTACTGCGCGGATCAAGCGACGCAGCGGACCGTCACGGTGTTGGAAAACGTGCGACTGGCGCGGGACACGTATCGGGTGCGGTTCGCGTTTCCCGAGCTAGCGCGACGGATAACACCGGGCCAGTTCCTGATGTTACGGCTCGCGGGCGGAGCCGATCCGCTGCTTGGTAGGCCATTGGCGTTGTACGATGCGGTCTACGACTCCCGGGGCGCCAACGAGGCGTCGCCTGCCGCGGAGGACTCGCCGGCGCCGAACGTCGTGGACGTGGTCTACTTGGTGAAGGGCCGGATGACGTCGCGGCTTGTGCATTACCTGCCAGGTCAGACGTTGGAGGTTTGGGGGCCGTTGGGCAACGGGTTCCCGCCACAGCACACGGACCATTTGGTGATGGTGGCTGGCGGGATCGGGCAAACGCCGTTTCTCGCGCTGGCGGCCGAGCATCTGGGGATGCGGCGATACGGCGACCCGCCACGGCAAGTGCCACGGGTGCCGCGTGTCACCTTCTGTTATGGCGCGCGGTCCGCGAACTATTTGGCGGGTATCGAGGACTTTGAGCGGCTTGGAGTGGAAGTGCGGATCGCGACCGATGACGGCAGTCGTGGTCGGCGTGGATTTGTCACGGAGCTTCTCCGGGAGACATTGACGGAGGCGCGGGCCGCCGGTTGCCAGTCACGCGTCGTATGCTGTGGACCTGAAGTGATGATGGAGCGGGCGGCGTCGATCGCCGCCGATTTTCAGACACCCTGCCAAGTGTCGCTCGAAACGCCCATGGCGTGCGGAATCGGCATCTGTTTCACCTGTGTCGCCAAAGTGCGCGACGACGAGGGCGGGTGGGACTACAAACGCACTTGCGTCGAAGGCCCGATTTTCGACGCCGAACGAATCGAATGGTAAACCAAAATCATTCGGCGCCAGGAACTGATCCGGTGCCAGCCACTCTGGCCTTTTTCCGAATCCACCCGACGTAGGCGTGCTCCTTGCTCAGCGATAGATGGCGGACGCGGCAGCGATCACGGACGCGATCGAGAAGCTTCGGCTGGCCGGGCTGCCAAGCTGGCGTTTGCTCAACGGGCTTCATGATTGTCGACTCCTTCGGCGGACGTGACGATCCAACGTTTACTTCGTGCTTGGCGAACTGCCGTTGAGTTACAGACCGCCGGAGCAAGCCCACCCAAGGGCAGTGTGCGTCCTTACAGCATCTCGTCAAGCCCGCGGGGCGAGATGATGCGCGTTATGCCGCCGGAGTCGACATCGTAACTAATTATGAAGGCCGTTTTCCGGCGGCAGAATTACATAGTTCGTCAGGGCAGTCGTACTCGTACTCAGTGCAACGGTACTCGTACTCGTGCTCGACAGGATCGTGATGACATAACCGACGTTCGATCATGAACGACTCGACGTTTATCGACTATCGATTGACTACGTGGCATTCTCGTATCAGATCGCAAAATCCCTCAGCGGTTCGAATCGACAAGCTCGGGATCAATGGCTGCGTGCTGCCCAGTCGATTCCGCTAAACATTGCCGAAGGCAATGGCAAACAAAGCCTCAAGGACAAGAATCGATTCTTTGAAATTGCTCGAGGGTCGGCCCTTGAATGTGCCGCAATTCATGATGTTCTGCGGGTTGTTGGGGCGAAACGCAAAGCGGCACCGCCAGCCGCAAGGCCGGGGTGCCGCAGGAAAGATGTCGCCGCTAATCGAGCGTCAGGGCGTTATTCCAAGATCATGTCGTCGACCGTCCGGCCGGACGGGATCATCGGCAGAACGTGTTCCTGGTACGGAACTTCCACGTCCAGCACGAACGGCCCTGGATAGTTGATCATCTCTTCGAGCGCCCCGACCAAGTCCGCCTTGCGGCTCACCGAGGCGGCCGCGCAACCATATCCCTTGGCGATCGCGACGAAGTCGGGATAGCGTTGAGTGGCATAGATGCTGTCGCCCTTGCCGCAGGCTTCGGCGTGGTCGATCGGTCCGAGATACGTGTGGGCGCGGTTGCCCGAGTGGAACCGATCTTCCCACTGCACGACCATTCCCA
>JBIKVL010000131.1:0-8232 GCA_044356875.1 Pirellulaceae bacterium
CCGCTCCGCTAAAACCGGTCGGGAAATCCGCTTCGACGACGGTGGCGGTGAACGATATAGCGGAGCGGCGTAAGCCGCCCGGTAGCGGTGCGAAAGCGTGTGGCCCCGGCGCCAAGAACGTTGGCGTCAAGACATCGGGTTGTCGGGAACGTCAGGCGGCTCGTGGAAGCGGGCGTGCCCTACGTCAATGTGATTTGGAATCATTCGAATCGTGGCCAGGACACGCTTCCGGATGACACGGACGCGAATGGCTGGGACACGCACAACGATATAATTTTTCGGCGCTCGATGATCGGCTGTTGCCGCGGTTCGACGAGAGTTTTTCGGCGTTGATCGAAGATTTGGACCAACGCGGCATGCTGGCCGACACGTTGGTCGTGTGCATGGGCGAGTTCGGCAGGGCTCCGCGCGTCGCGCTCAAACCGCGGTTCGCGGGCGCCGCGCCAGCCAAGACCAGCCGATGACGGCCGTGTTTGGATAACGCGATGAAGGCCAAAGCAAGGAACTCGCGAAAGGTGGACAGCTAGGCCGATCCCCTAGCACGAGCGAATCCGTTTTGCGGAAAAAGGCTAAATCATTCGTTTTATTCCGACGAAAACGATTGTACGGGCGATGGATCGTTTCGCTTACCCATGCCGGAAGGATTCGCGTCAAGATGTTCGATTCCACCTACGTCATTGCCGGCCCCGACATCGTATTTGAGGACTTCGGTGGCGACCTAGTGGTGCTCAATATCGCTACTGGCCGATACTTCGGCTTCAACGCGACCGCCGCCAAGATGTGGGAAACGCTGATGGCCGGGGTTCGCCCGACGACATTGATCGCCACCGGAGTCGCTCCCGAAGCGATCCGCGGCTTTCTCGAGAGGCTGACGGAATGCGGCTTGATCGCTCCGAGCGACCGCGTCGAATCGCCGCTGGCGGACCACCTTCGCTCGGCCCTCATGGCCAACTCAACACCGCCCACTGTCGACGTCTACGAGGACTTGGCGGATTTGATAGTCGCCGACCCGATCCATGACGCGGACACTGGCGAAGGCTGGCCTCGCATCTCGAAAGCGGCCTAGTTTGGGAATTTGCTTGCATGGACTCCAGCTCGCCCGCGACTCCCGCACGACTCACTACCAGCGACCTACTCCATTTTCTTGATGATCTCTTTGGGCATTTTGCCCAGGCGTTCGCCACCGCTGATCGCGCCGTGGTCGCTCGCATCGGCGGCAACCGCTTCCATTTCCGCACGGACTCCGTCGCCTATTCGGGAACCGTGCGGAGAGGCTGGGCGGACAACGGGAACGTGCGATCGATGGAGCAGGCTAGCGAGAACGATGGCGAGCGCGTAATCGACCATCATCGCGACGACTCGCTCGGCGATGGCTTATTGGTCGCCAGCCATTCCGGTTCCTTGGGATTGCCTTACGCGCCGCGGTGGGCCGAGCCGTTTTTTCGGGAACGGTCGATCGAGTCGTTCTTATCGCCGACTCGGTACCGCTTGCACCATCAAGTCGAGCTCGGTTTCTGGCAGATGTACGATCGCGAAACGGGACGCGGTATCCAGCTCACCGCTCCCCGACTTGGTCCGCCGCCGTGGGACTCTGGTTCGCCTCTGCGCAATTTTCTGCGCTGGCATCTCGCTCGGCCAGACCGCGATCTGCTGCACGCCGGCTCGTTGGCCGTCGACGGCGTTGGTGTCCTGCTCGCCGGGCCCGGAGGTTCCGGAAAATCGGGTACGGTGTTGGCTGGCTTGGCCCACGGACTGGAAACGGTCGGCGACGACTACGTGCTGGCGACGATCGGCGAAACGGTCTCCGCCCAGCCGCTCTTCAACACCCTAAAACAGGATCCGTCGGGCATCGCCCGCTTGGGGTTGGCTGGCCATCGCGCCGCCAATCGACTCAATTGGCAGGGCAAACTGCAATTCACGCTCGCGGATCTCGACCTACCGCCCCAGCCCGAGCGGATTACGATTCGCGCCTTGTGTCTGCCGACGATCACCGGCGAACGCCGGACGCGCTTCGTGCCCGCCGAAGGCAAAGAGGCGTTCCTGGCACTCGCTCCGTCCGGAGTGTCGCAGATACCCGGCGACCGCGGGTCGATGTTCGGTTTCGCTGCCCAAATCTCGCGGCGTCTTCCAGCGTATCGGATGCTTCTTGGAACTGAGCCCGAGGAAATCGCGACAGCGGTCCGAGGCTTTCTATCCACGCTGACACCCAATGGCAGTCCTTGAGCACGTCCTGGAACACCACCATGGCAAGCAGTTTGAAAACAACGGTGATCATTCCAACCTTCAATCGCGTGGAACTGCTGGGACGCGCCGTCGATTCGCTGCTGCGCCAACGCGATGTCGCCGACCTGGACCTGTTGGTCGTCGATGATGGATCGACGGATGACACGCCGCGGTGGCTCGAGCACATGAGTCGCACCCAGCCCGCGATTCGCGTGGTTCGTCAAGCGAACTGTGGAGTGGCCGCCGCCCGGAACACAGGATTGGCGAATCTGTTGCCGAGCACCGAATTGGTCACTTTCTTGGATTCGGACGACTTGTCGCCTCCGGGCCGGTTCGCGGCTGACCTGCCGCGTTTCGCCAGCGACCAAACGCTCGACCTGACCTATGGAAAAATGATGCTGGTAGATCGCCTGAACGACGACGCGTTGGCCCCGGCAGCGGGTGCTAGATCCATCGAGATCGTCGGCATCCATCTTTCGGCGGCCATTCTTCGCCGCCGGGTCATCGACCGCGTGGGGATGTTCGACGTCGAGTTCCGCCAAGCGGAGGACACCGACTACTTGCTTCGCGTGTTTGAATCGGGAGCCCGCTTCGCGCAAACCGAAACCTTATGCCTGTATTACCGGCGCCACGCCGACAACATGACTCGCGACACCGAGACGGCCCGACGCAGCTTCGCGGCCGCCGTTCTCAAGTCGTTGCGACGCCGCAAGGCAAATCCGCAATTGACTATGACCAAGCCGCGGTTTGACGTGCAGGCGTTGAGCGAAACAGGATTCTTCTAATGCTTCAGTACAGTGTCGTGATCCCTGCCTACAACGCCCAACGAACGCTCCGCGAAACGTTGGCGTCCGTACTGCATCAGACGATTCCCCCGGCCGAGATCATCGTCGTCGACGATGGTTCGACGGACGAGACGGCGGCGATCGCGCCCACCCTGTCGCCGTTGATCCGGGTCATCCATCAAGCGAACTCGGGCCCTGGCGCCGCCACCACCCGCGGCGTTCGCGACACCAAGGCTCCGTGGATCGCCATGTCGGACGCGGACGACCTGTGGTTGCCGCACAAAATGGAACGGCAATGGGAGTTTCTCGTCGCCCATCCAGCGGTCACGTTGGCCAGCGCCAAAATGCGCCAGTTTCGACACGGCGAAATCGATGATGGAACGGGCGAGGTTCGCGGTGGTCCAACCCGTTCCACAATCGTGGTTCGGCGGGATGTTTTCCTCGACGTGGGCGACGTCGTCGATCCGCCCGGCCGATCCGGCGAAATGGTCGACTGGCTGGCGCGGTTTCGCCATCAGGGCCATGTCATGCGGGAACTGGATGAAGTGCTCGCGCTGCGGCGCGTGATTGCCGGCAGCCTGTCGCAACGGACGTCCGCGAAGGCCGGCCAAGGCTTCCTTGCCGTGGCGCACGCCGCGCTTCAGCGACAGCGAGCCGCCTCGGCCAGCCGCGCGTCCAGCCCCACCGTTCCCAACTCCTCCGCTGGATGAGGTTCCTCGATGGCGATCTTGCCGCCTCCGCCCCTTTCCCGACCTCTCTTCCCTTCGACCCGCTGGGCATGGCCGACTGGCGGGCTCGATCAATTGCTCCAGGCAGCCCTTTGCCCGGATGAGAGTCGCGCGAGCGAATCGCTCGGCCACTGGCTGGCGACGCATGACATCGACAGCGTCGAGTACCGCGACCATCGCCTGTTGGTCGCCATCGTGAATCGTTTCGGTTCGGCGCTGGCCGCCTGCCCCGAAGGTCCAAGATTGGCTGGTCTGCAACGCCATCTGTGGACCCGGTCGCGGTTGGCCATCGCCCAGGCTTCCGCCGCGTTGCGCAGCTTGGTTGCCGCCCGCATCCCCATCATGCTGCTGAAAGGGGCCGCTCGGATCGCCGCCGATCCCGACGCTTCGCGGGCGCGACTCGCCCACGACGTCGACGTCCTTGTCCCGCCAACACACTTTACTGCCGGCATCGCGACGCTGTTCGAAGCCGATTGGAAAGCTTCCAGTGGCGAATCGCGATTGCGACTACAACGGATCGCCCCGTCGCTACGCGCGATGAATTTCTTCCGGGACCGCTACGGCGATATCGATCTGCATCAGTGGGCTTACGGAGACGTCGTCCCAATCGCCCCACTGCAATGCGACTTATGGGAGCGGGCCACTCCCGCCAATTTTTTTGGCGTGCCGGTGTTGATCCCTTCGGAGACGGATCGAGCCGCCTTGGCGATCGTCAACTGTGGACTCGACGCGCATACCCATAGCGATTGGCTGATCGACTGCGCGCAGCTCTTGGCCCGTTCCCTGGAATGGGAGCGGTTGCTGGAGATCCTCCAACAAACGCGCGCCGTACTACCCGCGCAGGTCGCCGTCGGTTATCTCGCTGGCAGCGTTGGATTGCCGATTCCCGAGGCGTTCCTCAAGCCGTTGATGCGGTTATCGACAGGCGGACCCCTGCGGCGAATCGCGGCGTTGTTGCAAGCCAAACCCCGAGCCAACTGGACGCCCCTAACGCGAGTCAGCCGGGGGGTGGCCAAACAATGGAGCCGCCTCGGACGTCCCCGCAAACAGTGTCCCGAACTGTTCCTGCGTGGCCGCTTTTCCAACCCACAAGCGATCGAAGCGGATCGTCCCCGGGCGCTTCGCCATGAACTCGCTCAGCCCACCAGCGTGGGTCACGCAACCAATGTCCGGCTCGATCTGGCTGTGGAGATGCCCGGGACGCGTCGCCGAGTCGAATTTGAATTGAACACCGCGAACGGCCACGTCGCGCGTCTCAGCGCCCGCAGTCTGCGCCGCCGCCGCGGAATCTACGGATTGCGGTTCCAGGGAGTGATTGACTGGCGCCCCGCGGACGGTCCGCTCTTCCTGGAGGCCCGTCCCGGCAGACAATTGAGGGGCGGCGAAAGCACACGTGAAACGGCCCACTACCAGGCGCTGCCGTGCCAAATCGTCGCCTGCCAATTATCCGAACCGCGTGGAAGCGAGTAGCACGCTCGCGCCATAGCAGCGGATCGACGTTCCCATCAAGCGGCGCGCGGGCCGGGTGGATCACGCCGCTCCGCTAAAACCGGTCGGGCAATCCGCTTCGACGACGGTGGCGGTGAACGATATAGCGGAGCGGCGTAAGCCGCCCGGTAGCGCTGCGAAAGCGTGTGGACCCGGCGCCAAGGACTTTGGCGTCAAGACATCGGTTCGTCGGGAACGTCAGGCGGCTCGCGGGCCGGGCGGCTTACGCCGCTCCGCTAAAACCGGGCGGGCAATCCGCTTCGGCGACGGTGGCGGTGAACGATATAGCGGAGCGGCGTAAGCCGCCCGGTAGCGCTGCGAAAGCGTGTGGCCCCGGCGCCAAGAACGTTGGCGTCAAGACATCGGTTCGTCGGGAACGTTCAGCGGCTCGCGGGCCGGGCGGCTTACGCCGCTCCGCTTAAAAGATGGCCGCCTTGATCATGTCGCATGTCGCTTTCGCCAATCGCGCAGTCGGCGTCGGCCTTTGTAGGCGGCGGTCAAAAGCTGACCTCGAAATCCCGGCTTCCCGAGCACCAACGTGGACACGGAATAGCTGCCAGTGGCCCACTTGGCGTTGTAGTCGGCCAGCGGGCCGGCCATGTCGAGCGACCGCCAGCGGCCGCCGCGCAGCAACGCTCGAAGATTCCAATAGAAAACCAGCTTGCCGGGCGAATACTCCGCGAACGACTCGTCGTAGGCGATTTTCGGCGTGAAGACGGTACGCTTTCCCTGCCAGCAGTAGAGGAACGCTATTAGGCGGCCGTCGAGCCGCAGGGTGGCGATCCGCACACCGCTAGTAGGCGGTCGCTCGACCGGGCGAACGCGGGCCGCATCCTGTTCGGGAGCACACGGCGAGTCGCCCGCAGGCCGCAATTCACAGGGGACCGCTCCGGCGATCGCCGCGGCATGCCGGACAACGAACGCCATCAAGCCCGGCTGACGCGCGATCGCGGTGCCCGCCGCGCCCTTCCAGCCACGCGCCTCGAGCTCAAAGCCCTCCCGTAAAGTCGACTCCAACGAGTCCGCCTCCGCGCCGTCCGCCTCCGCGCCGTCCGCGAACATGCCGTCCGCGAACGTATCGGTCGCATGGAATTCAAGCCGCCCCGCCGCTTCCAGCCGCCGCTGGGCCTTCGCCATTTGCCGCCGGTAGTTGCCGCCAAGCCGCGTCTCGGTTTCTTCCCACGTCGTTTGCAGGTCGATCGTGCCGACTTGATGGAGCGGCTGCAGCACTTTGGGCCAGCCCGCCTCGATGCTCGCCTTCGCCAACGCTTGCCATGCGACTTGGTCGGAGGGAACGCCGCGAAACACATAACCGACGCAGGGGAGTCGCGCTAGGCCCTCCAGCAGGCAATGGGAGACGTGAGTCGCGTCTTGCGCGGGATCGGTCAACAGCGTGCCGCCGGCGACCCAATCGTTGCTGGGCAGCGATGCGACTCGCGGCCAACCCCGAGGCGCGAGCGGCAACACGGCGAGCAGCTCGTTTCCTTCGCTCACCGCAATGACCTGCAGTGGAGTCTTCGGGTGGAAGTGCGCGTGCCACCGACAAACGGGCTCGCAGCGGGCCGCGGGCGAAGCCTCGTCGCTGCGTTCCCAGAGGCGGTCCCAGTCCGCTCTTCGAGCCCGCGCCGCCGCGACGCCTTCGATCAGTTCCCACCGCATAACGCCGCCATTTTCATTCCGCATCGGTTGGCTCGGGGGTCTCCGAGCGATTCGCCGGGGCGGGCATTGAACTCGCGAGTCCAAGCTTTGTTCCCCAGCGCCGCGCCGATTGCCTCATCTTTTGGAGCCAGGGACGCAGTTCCGTTTGCCGCAAGCGGCTTCGCAGCGAATAGCCGCTGCGGGTCGCCCAGCCTAAAAGCAAGCGGCGATCGACGCAGCCCTCGGCCACTTCATCCAGGCAGGTGCCGAAGCGGTATTTGAAGGGCTCGTCGCCGTGGCCGAAGTCGAGTCGTTGGATGCCCGCCGCGCCGGCGGCCATGATCAGTTCGGGGAAGAAATTCGTGCCGGGTGAAAATTTCGAGTACTCCGAGCCAAACGCGGCGATCCAAACGTGCAGCGTCGTGCCGGAGATCAAATTGAAGGAGCCAGCGACGAAATGATCGCCCGCGAAGAGGCATGACAGCGCGCCGCGAAAAGCCGGATCCTGGGACGCGAACGCCCGTTCGACCAAACCCCGCGCCCAGGGTTCGGCGAAGGCGAATCGCGTGCCCCGCTCCGCATGCTGCGCCGCCTTCCACTGCAGAAACCGCTCCAGCAACGCGGGCTCTCGGTTGTCGAAGTCGAAACGCACGGGGCCGAGCTTTTTGGCGAACGTCCGACAACCGCGTTTATGACGGTGCATCATGTCCGACCCACGCGCGTCGATCGCCGCCTTGAATGTCGCGAATCCGTCGGACAAATCGACGTACGGGGCGCTCTGGCGAAAGAACCGATACGGCGCCAGCGGCGTCCAGATCGGCGGCACGTAGCGGAATCGCCAAGTGGCCAGCCGCAAACCACGCAGCCACGTGGCGGGCGTGAGTGTCCCATCCAGGGCGTCATCGGCTGAAGCGAGCGAGTTCGGTTCGCTGGCGATCACCGGCCCCTGGAAATCGGTGATGCCGCCTCCCGGCGGGATCGCGGTTCTCCCGGAACGCTCGTAAGGCATCACGGCATGCAGGCGTCCCTGATGCCGCACCAAACCCACTTCGACATGGGGACGCTCGGCCGCGACCAGTCGCGCGTAGCCACTGGAATAGAACGGGTTGGACAACGTCGACTTGGCGGGACGCAGCGCGTCCCATTCGACCGCCAATGCGTCGGGAAGTTCCCGGATCGGGAACCGCTCAATCTCCACGCGCGTTGTTCCTCCACTGCCACCAGAACGACCAGCCCATTCATCCGCCGGGTCAGCGCCAGCGCCCGGTTCATCAGCCGGGTCAGCGCCAGCGGCCGGTTCATCCGCCGGGTCAGCGCCAACATCACCACCCCACCCACAAACCATAGTATCCGCATGGCTTATTGCAACC
>JBIKVL010000132.1:0-8224 GCA_044356875.1 Pirellulaceae bacterium
GAGCGTACCGCTTCCGCGATGCGCCGCGACTGTCGGCGGTTCGTGGCGGATTCGGGTCCGCCGCCAGGGTAGCCGCGCGGCCACGCGGGCCCGTTGGTCCTGCGCCTTGATCGCGCGGAACTCGGCCCACCGTTTCCGCCGTCTGATCCTCGAATGCCCTCCAAAAAGCTGTCGGCGAACAGTTAAGGGGTTTGCTGCGCGCGTTTGAACTTCGGAAACGCAAAACAGCTCGCGAAATCCCTTCTACAGAGGGATCGCATGTTGATTTGGGCTGACGTTTGGCGTGTCGGAGCCCGTTCTCCCGTCTTCGGCGTGTCGGTTGGAGGTCGAAGACGCGTCGGTGGCAGGTTGAACGCCGCCGTTTGCCCCTCAATCGCCATGGCCCACGGCTGAAATCCGCGAGGATTCTGGCCTTGCTGGGCGGCCTCGGGCCAAGAACGAATCAGCAATAGACTGTCTTTTCTTGATGGCGAATTGGGCCAGCGGGCGATTCGAAGGCGGTTTCTGACTTCGGCAGATTGGAACGCGAGTTTGGCAACCGTATTCCCTGTAACCACTTATGTATCGGAACGGCCGCTCCATCTCCCACGGCGGAGAGGCCGCTGAGTCAACGACATCGGCTCGCTCGCCTGTAGCTTCATCGACCAAACTGGGCAACGAATGCTGGCTGAGAAACCGCTCGCCCAGGCGGAAAACCTACAAAAGACAGTCTATTGCCTCATTCAAAGCGGCTTGGCGGCCCGGCGGAGGCCCGAGGCCCAGCGGAGGCCAAGCGGACGGGAGGTCAAGCAGTCAAGCGGTGAGGAGACGCATTACCATGGAATTTGCGTGTGGCACACGATCATCGAATTGGGAGCCACCGCGAGGCGCCCGGCGCCGCTTTCGCTCATCGAAAAGGGGCTCACCGCAACGTGACCTCCCCGTTCGCTTTGGATGGATTATTCCGAAGCGAAGGGTGGGTACAGAGGATGTTGACGGAGAGAGATTTTGAACTGATCCGCAGGAAAAGCCTTGTGGATAAGCAGAGCATTCGTTCGATCGCCAAGGAGCTGAGGCGATCCCGCAGATCCGCGCCGCGAGCTTGAGCGAGGACGCTCGCCTCCAAGACTACCTACGGCATCGTCCCGGATGCGTCTTCACCCGCCGCCCACCGCCTGTTGCCGCGACATAAGCTGACGTGGGCCCCGGTCCAGGGTGCCAGTCCAGGGTGCCAGTCTGGAGCGCCGGTCGCGTCATCAAGCGGCTTGCCAGTCGGCTTACCAGCCGAGTCGTCAGCCGGGTCGCCAGCCGGGTCGCCGGACAGGTTCCGCGGCGGTTTCCCGGTAGCGCACTGGCGAAAAGACCGCGTTGTGGCCAGCGATGTATGCTTTTCATCCTGCGGGGATCGCGTATTCTGTGGGCATTCCTCCGCCGCCGCGACTCGTCACCACGCATCTGCTTGTCCTCCGGCGGTATCAAGCAGCGCTTGCCAGTCGCGCAGCGAGGCTGCGATGGTCGCAGTCCGACGACGACTCGAAGCCTTCCAAACAAGGACCAAGACCATGGGTACGAAAGCGGGCGTGTGGATTGACCATCGCAAAGCGGTTGTTGTGCTGTTGTCGGAGGACGGAACGCCGACCACGACGACGATTGAATCGGGCGTTGTGCCTCCCAGCCGCGCGTCCGAGGGCAAGCACCGTTTCCACGAATCGACGGCGGAAGACACCATCCAGCGGCAGGAAGAGCACGAGTACAACATTTTTTATGATCATGTGATCGCGGCGTTGGCCGGCGCGGAAGCGGTGCTCGTGTTCGGCCCCGCGCAAGCGAAGGGCGAGTTCCGCAAGCGGTGCGAAGCCAAGTCGCCGCGCACCAACATCGTCGCTGTCGAGACCTCCGACAAACTGACCGACCCGCAAATCGTCGCCAAGGTCCGCCACTATTTCGAGGAAGCCGCGGCCGCGACGGAACAGGCCGCTAGAAAAAGGGCTGCCAGCGAACCGGCTGCCAGCGAACCGGCCGCCAGCGAACCGGCCGCCAGCGAACCGGCCAGTTCGGAAGCGGGCGAAGCGGAGACGGAGTCCGCCGAGTTGGATAGCGCCGAACCGGTCGCGAGCGAAGGGACGGGAGAAGCCGTCAGCGCTAGCGGCGCCGACGCCGTCGCGGCCCCTGCCGTTGCCGCCCCGTCGCCGTCCGCTCCGCCGGCCAAGTCGGCTGCGAAGAAGCCGTCGAAGCCGGCTGGCAGCGCGAAGGCGAGCGTCAAGCCGACCGCCGCTCCGGCTCCGGCGGCGAAAGCGCCCACGAAATCGCCAGCCGACAAGCTTCCTGCAGCTAAGGCTCCAGCAGCCAAGGTTCCGGCCCCGAAAGTTCCGGCTCCGAAAGTTCCCGCTGCCAAAGCCGCGGCCACGAAGACTCCGGCCGTGAAGACTCCGGCCGCCAAAGCGGCGCCAACGAAGACGCTCGCCTCGTCCGCGCGGAAGCCCGCGAAGCCCTCGCCGTCCAAGAAGCCCGCCAAGGTCGTGAAAAAGAGCCCTGCGAAAAAGGCCGTCGGCAAGAAGCCGGTCGCCGTTGCCTCGAAGAAGGCGCCCGCGAAGAAAACGCCGGTGAAGAAGATCGTCAAGAGCGTCGCGAAGGGAGCCGGAAAGAAATCGGCCAAAGGTTCGCTCGGCCAACGTTCCGCCGCCAAGAAAGCGGCTGGAAAGAAGCTGGCCGGCAAAGGCGTCGCGAAAAAGGCTCGCCGAAGGTAGAACGCGGGCGCGTCAGCGTTGGCGAGCCGGAAACGCTCGCGTCTTGACTGGAACGGGCGGAGCGAAATCATGGCGGCGGAAAAACGCTTTCGAGTGGTCGTGGCGGGCTCGCAACACGGCCCGCTGGATGTCGAAACGCGGATCCTTGGAGACTTGGCGACGTTGGACTACGTAGAACTCTCCTCTGAGGAGCAGTTGTGGGGCCACATAGACGACGCCGACGCCTACATGATGTTCCACACGGTTCGGATCGGATCGGCGACAATCGAACGCATGCGGCGGTGCAAGCTGATCGTCCGCTGCGGCGTCGGCTATGACAACGTCGATTACGTCTTCGCCCGCTCGAAGGGCATCCCGGTCGCCAATGTGCCGGACTACGGCACCGAGGAGGTCGCCGATTCGGCCATCGGACTGACGCTCGCCCTCACCCGCGGCATCGCCTTCCAAAACACGCTGTTGCGGGATCCGGCCGTGCCATGGCATTTCGACCATGTGCGGCCGCTCCGCCGACTGCGGGGCGAAACGTTCGGGATCGTCGGCCTTGGCCGCATCGGTTCGGCCGTCGCCGTTCGCGCCAAGGCGCTGGGCATGAACGTTGTGTTTTACGACCCCTACAAAACCGACGGCTATGACAAGTCGCTCGGGATCACGCGTCTCGAGTCCCTGGACGAACTGCTCTCTGCCGCCCTGGTGATTAGCTGCCACTGTCCACTCACCCCGGAAACCGAAAACCTTTTCGCCGCGCCGACGATCTCGCGCATGCGCCGCGGGTCGTACCTGATCAACACGGCGCGGGGCGGCATCGTCGACACGCCCGCACTAGTTCCCGCCATCGAATCGGGACAGCTCGCCGGCGCCGCGATCGACGTGCTGCCGATCGAACCGGCTCCCGTTGACCATCCGCTGCTTGTCGCCTGGCGCGATCCGTCCCATCCGTGCCATACGCGGGTGGTGCTCAACGCCCACAACGCCTTCTACAGCGAAGAGGGCGTCCGCGACATGCGCGTGAAGGGCTCGGAAGCCTGCCGCCGCGCGCTGCTCGGCCAGCCGCTGCGAAACGTGATCCATTGAACGCTTCGTCGAAGGCCACACAGCCAGCTGTTCCAGAGTCAACTGTTCCCGGGCCAGCTGTGCCAGAGCCAGCAACCCATGTCAATCCGATCGTGGGCGCCGCGCTGTCGTCGCCGGGCGCGCTCCGTCCGCTCCTGCGGCTTGCCTTGCCCGTGTTCTTCGAAGAGTCCCTGAACTTGCTCGTCGGCTATACCGACTGGTGGCTCACCGGACATTACCTGGAAGGCGCGGCGTTCCAAGCGGCCATGGGCTTGATGGCGTACTTGGTCTGGCTGCTGATGAGTCTGTTTTCGGCGGTCGCCATTGGCGCGTCGGCGCTGGTTGGAAGGTACGCGGGCGCGGGCGATATGGCGGGGGCGCGGCGAGTCGCCCATCAAGCGTTGCTCGCCGGCGTTTTGCTCGCGGCGGGAATGACAGTAGCCGCGTACCTGGGCGGCCTGCCTTTCATCCGGTTGTTGCGGTTGCCCGACGAGGCCACGCCACTGGCGTGGCGCTATCTGTTTTGGGTGATCCCGGCGATTCCGGCGATCATGATCGAGCAGGTGGCGATCGCGATCCTGCGCGGGGCCGGCGACACCGTGACGGGGCTCTACACCAAAGTGGTTGTCAACTTGGTGAACGCGTTGTGCAGCGCCGCGTTGTTGCTCGGCTGGGGCGGACTGCCCGCGTTGGGCTGGGAAGGGCTGGCGATCGGCACCGCGATCGGACATGCCGTTGGGGCCGCGATCCTCCTGACAGTGCTCATCCGCGGCCGCGACGGTATTGGCTGGCGGTTTCGCGAACTGACACCGGACTGGGGATTGCTGGCCCGCATGTTTCGCGTCGGCGGTCCGGGAGGACTCGACGTGATGGCGGTGCTGGGCTGCCATCTTTCCTATGTGTCGATCATCAACACGCTGGGAACCGATTCGGCGGCGGCGCATGGGCTTGGGGTCGAATTGGAGGCGATGGCCTACGCGCCGGCGTCGTCGTTCGCTGTCGCCGCCTCGGCAATGACCGGCCTGCTGCTGGGCGCCAACGAACCGCGGCGGGCCAGCCGCGCGATCCTCACCGCCGCCATTGTCGCGGTGCTGTTCTGCTCCACGATGGGCCTGCTCTTCTATCACGGCGGCTGGATGCTCGTCGACTGGTTTGTCGGCGAGTCTTCGCCGCGGACCGCGCTGCTTGCCCGCGACTACCTGCGGATCGTCTCGTTCTCGATGCCGTTCCTGGCGACCACGATGGTGTTGACAGGCGCGTTGCGTGGAGCCGGCGACACGTTGTGCTCGCTGGCGGTCACGTTCACCGGTTTGGCGTTGATCCGCGTTCCCGGCGCCGCTTGGTTGGCATGGGACGAACTGCCGATCCCCGGCCTAGGAGTCACTCTGGACGGCTGGAGTCTCGGCGTGCAAGGCGCGTGGTGGGCGATGGTGATCGACGTCGCGATCCGCAGCGTGTTGCTCGCGATCCGCTTCGCATCCGGCGGCTGGAAACGCGTCCGCGTATGAGTCTCGACACATGCCCGCCTCTGGCCCACCGTGTTCGTTGACCACCGTGTTCGTTTACCGCCGAGCCGTAGGCGATGGCTCGGCCAGAAATCGCAGTTTCGGACTCGGAGCGAAATCGCGGCGTCGCACCAGCCGTCGCCTTCGGCTCGGCGGTAAACGACGGACGGGACGACGACACGCGATTTCCGGTTCGCTGCGTCGGGTGGTAGAATCGTCCCCTGTGTGCTAGCCGCTCCCGCCGAATACCGCCCTTCAGGACGCCGCCATGAACATCCGCTTCACCCGCGCTATCCACACAGCCAGTTCGGAACGCTATCTCATCCACATTGATGGCGAAGGCGACGACGCTGTGCTCGACCTGCATTACCTTGCCAACAACTCGGTTGTCGGCACACTGATCGTGCTCGATAAAAAATACGCGACGAAGGAGGCGGCCGGCATCATCCTCCAAGAGGCCGATCGCGCGCTGTTGCCAAACGCGAGCCTCGACACGGGCAATTTGGTGTTCACCGTCGTGAAAGGCTCGGTCATCGGCGAATTCAAGGCAGCCGTGGAACCGGAGCAAGGCTAAACTGTGGGTGACTGCGGTTTCGGTTCGACGCCAACCCAACAACCAAGACGAACGGACCATGCCATCCCCGCTATCCTCGCCATCCCTGCGATCCGTGCCGGTGCCACGCGACCTCGCTGACAGTCCGCTCGCTCGCGGCTCGCGGAGCTTGGCATTTTTTCCGCTCTCGATCCGTCCGGTCGCCGTGTGCCTGCTGACCGTTGGACTCGCGACGACCGCGTACGCCCAAGCCCCAACCGCCGCCTCTCAACCAGTCGCCGCGCAACCAGTCGCCGCGCAACCAGCGGGCGGCGTGAACGCGGCGCCGGACTACGTTCGCGACATCAAACCGCTGCTCGCCAAACGCTGCGGCAGCTGCCACGGCGCCGCCAAGCAGGAAGCCGGCTTGCGGCTCGACGCCGCCGCGTTGGCGATCCAGGGCGGCGATAGCGGCCCGGCGATCGTTCGCGGAAAAGCCGACGCCAGCCGCCTCATCAAGGCGGTTCGGGGCCTCGACGATGTCGCGCGAATGCCGCCCGAGGATCAACCCGCGCTCGCCGCCGCCGAAATCGGCTTGCTCGAACGTTGGATCGAAGCGGGCGCCGCCGCGCCCGCGAACGAAGCGATCGAGACGGTCGCCGTCGACCACTGGTCGTTCCGTCGGCCGGTACGTCCGGCTGTTCCGACAAACGCGGCCGGTCTCCGTACGCCGATCGATGGTTTCATCGCCGAGCGTCTCGCGCGGGAGCGGCTGGCGATGGCCCCGGATGCCGACCGCGCGGTGCTCGTCCGCCGCTTGCATCTCGACCTGATCGGACTGCCACCGGAAGTCGACACTGTGACGGCGATGGAAAACGATCGATCGCCGGACGCTGTCGAGCGTCTTGTCGATCGATTGCTTGCCCATCCGGCCTTTGGCGAACGCTGGGGCCGCTATTGGCTCGACCAGGCCCGCTACGCCGACTCGAACGGCTACACCCGCGACTTCGGCCGCGACATTTGGCCGTTCCGCGAATGGGTGATCCGGGCGCTGAACCGCGATCTGCCGTTCGACGAGTTCACGATCGAACAGTTGGCGGGCGACATGCTGCCGCAAGCGACCACCGAACAACGGGTGGCGACGGGCTTCCATCGCAACACGCTGGTGAACGAGGAAGGCGGCACGGACCAAGAGCAGTTTCGGATTGAAGCGGTCGCGGACCGGGTGGCGACGACAGGCCAAGTGTGGCTTGGTCTCACGCTGGGTTGTGCCCGCTGCCACAACCACAAATACGATCCAATCTCGCAGCGCGAGTTCTACCAATTGTTCGCGATCATGAACAACTGCGAGGAGCCGCAGATCGAAGCCCCGTCGCAGCTCAACCTGGAACGTGGCGACCTCGATCGCCGCACGGCGATTCGCGCCCGGATTGAACAGCTGGAAAAGGAATTCGAGACGCGCCGCACGGAGTTGGAAGCGGGCCAAGTGGCCTGGGAGAAGATGGTCACTGTGCGGCAACGCGCCCAACTGCCCGGCCCGATTCAAGTCGCTTACGACATGCCACTGGAAAAACGCGACGCCACGAATAAGAAGCTGATCGAGGACTACTACAAACAGACGCCCGAGGCCCGTTCGGCCTTCCCGGTGCTCGACGAAATCGCCCGGCTCCGCGAGTCCGAACCGAAGATTCCGCGCAGCATGGTGTTGAAGGAGCGAACAACGCCGCGCGAGACCCACGTGCATAAACGCGGCGACTTCCTGAACCTAGGAGTCAAGGTCGATCCGGCGACTCCCGCCGCGCTGCATCCGCTTGCCACCGCCCGGCCATCGCGGCTCGACTTCGCCCGCTGGCTGGTCGACCCCGCCAACCCGCTCACGCCGCGGGTCGTCGCGAACCGCTACTGGCAGTATCTGTTCGGCCGCGGGCTGGTCGAAACCGAAGACGACTTCGGATTGCAAGGTTCCAAGCCCACGCACCCTGAACTGCTCGATTGGCTCGCCTGTGAATTCACCGAGCCCGGCGGATTTTCCACCAAACGATTCCTGCGGCTGATCGTCACATCGTCCGTGTATCGGCAGTCGTCGAGCCGCCGGCCCGAACTGGAAGAACGCGATCCGCGCAACGAGTGGCTGGGCCGGCAAAACCGGTTGCGGGTCGACGCGGAGATCGTTCGCGACCTATCGCTTGCCGCTTCGGGATTGCTCACCCGCGAACTGGGCGGCCCGAGCGTCATGCCGCCGCAACCCGACGGCGTGTACGCGTTCACGCAAGATCCCAAGCCGTGGCAGGCCGAGACGGGCGGCAATCGCTACCGCCGCGGACTCTACACGTTCTTCTGGCGATCGCTGCCCTATCCGATGCTCACCACGTTCGACGCGCCGAATGCCAACGTCTCCTGCACCCGCCGCC
>JBIKVL010000133.1:0-8218 GCA_044356875.1 Pirellulaceae bacterium
TGCTACTGCGGCAACCCGGCAGCGGACCCCGGTGTGGACCGCGACTTTGCCCCAGCGTTCGTTCTCATCAAGCGGCTTGACGCTGGCGACGGGTTCGAACTGAAAGCGTACCGAAAGTGGCTGGCACCTATTCATCGCCCCTGCCCGCCCATACGCCGCGCGTCGGCACTCGTGAATGCCCCGCCGTTATAAAACTACCCGCTGCGGCGTTCGCGATTCTTTCTGAGTTGGGCAAGTTCCATTTTTAGCGGCTTCCAGTACGCCTCATCGGCACGCCGCTCACCGTCCTCTTCCTGCCTAAGCCACGATTCGATTTGACCTAAATCTGTCGCGTCAACTCCCGCCAACCAGGGACGCTCGATGGCCACGGCCGCAATCTTTTCGGGAAAGCGATTTAAAAGTTCGCTGATCATCCGAGGCGTTCGCGATTCGCGCAGCCAGAACTCGATCATTCTATCGTTCGGGGTAGCTCGATTGTCGCTGTAATGCGCTTCGATCAATCGCCGGATCATGGGCCAGTCTTTGTCGCGCTGCGTCTTTTTGGCCTGAACGAGATCCTCGATAGCGAGCACTTCGTAAACGGCATCCGTGTTTGGATCCTGAATTGTCGTTCGACGCTCCCACATGTTTTCGAACGGTTCGCAGCCGCGCATCTTTGTCATCACGTCGATCCGCAGGCTTTCGACATCCGGATGATGGCAACGGAAATGCACCGCATGGCCGCGTTCGAGATATTCGGCCTTGAATTCCGGAATGGCGATGAGTTCGGCCCGCAGTTCCGCCAAAGCCGAGTTCAGCTTCTCGAAGTTGGCCGGATCGGCCTGAATGACCAAATCGCAGTCCCGGCTAAACTCCGCTGCGCCGTACAACACGCAGGCCTGACCGCCGATAAGCAGGTGGCGTACCGTGTGGCATGACATCGTCGAAAGGACTTTGAGAATCGGGTTCTGGATCAAGCGAGCCTCCAGCCTCCAGGTAGAACCGCCACAGCTTCATCGACTCGCTCATGCGTTCGAGTGGCGTTAGGCAGTACCATTCCTGCCAGGAGTCAGCGTCGTCCCGCGCTTCTTGCAGTCTTTTCAGCCGTTCCTGGGCGTCCATGGACGGTCACTCCGGCGTTGCCGCCACGAAAGGAGTGTTACCTTCGCGTCCCACAAGGGCTTTTTCGCGGCGGCGATTCCGAGGAAAACACTCGGGGGCTATGGTGCCGCTGTAGCCGCGTCAGCCGCTCCCGCTGGCTCGGGAGTGCCCGAGGTGGCACCCGATTGGCCCTCGTGAAAGCGGACGCCAGCCGCGATGGCATAGGCATGATCCCGATGTTTGGCGAGGTCGGTGTTGTCCACCTGCAAATCGATCGTGTAGGTGCGGCCGGCTTGGGTCGTACGAAGCACTTGGCGTTCGAGCGTCGCTTGGCTTCTTCCCGGGAGTTTCGCGGACAACACGTAGCGGGCCCAGGCGTTGTTGCCCAGCAGTAGCGGTCGTGCCGGCTCGAGCACGGTCGCGCGTTTCTGGGCGACTTGGGCATCGAGGTCGGTTTGCACTTGATCCGCGTACTCGCCTACGTTGGCGGCGGTGACTGTCGCGATTCCGCTCGGCGAATCCTCGGCCTTCACGACGATCTGCGGAATCCCGGTGCGGCCTTTCAAATGGAAGCGGGTCAGCAGTCCCTTGCCTTGGCTCGCGAACGCCCAACCGTCAGGCGTTGGCAATTCGATGCGGCCGCCGTCGAGGGCCGGCAACTGCTGCTCAGCCTTGGGCAACTGCGCGGCCGTGTACTGCTTAACACCGCCCGCGTCCACGGCACCGTCGGTCTGGGCACCACCGCCCGCCGGAGCGCCCGCCGGAGCGCCACCGCAACCGGTAGCAAGAGGCAAGGCTAGCACCAACGCGAGCGGCAGGGACAGCCACTGATTCGACAACGCGTCACGCGACGGCCCGGTTGGGAATGGCGAGCAAGCTTGAGAGTTGCCAACTCCTGGGGGGACGAAACGCGTATCACGACGCATGACGGAAACCTCCAAGGGGACGCCGCCCACGGTTCAGGCGGCGAAGATCGAGCGACGAAGATCAGGCGACGACGAGCATCGATCCGAACCTGTTTAAGCCTCGGTGATGGGAACCTTTTCCTTGCGAACGTAATGCTCGGCCTTGCCTTTGGCATTCAGTTCGGCGGCCTTCGCCTCGGCGTGTTTCCGCTGATTGAATTCGTACAGCGCCACGCGTTTGTTGGCGTTGTAAACGCCCCAGCAGAGCTTCACGCGAGTGGGCGTGGGTTCCTTGGCTTTGGACTTACGTTTGGCCGCTTTGGCCTTCTTTTTCGGTTTACTGCCATCGTCATCGGAATCGCCATCCTCTGCGTCTTCCTCGAGTTCCTCGTTCTCATCCACCATCGCGGCTTCTTCCGCGGCATCCGCTTCGTCACGCAAAGCCTTGCGGTTGAGGACTTTTCGAGCCATCGAGAGACCACCTTTATTGAACAGACAGCAACCAACCACCAAGAACCGATGCAACTCGCCAAATGATACCGAAAACCCTTGCCGTGGCAAGGGTTGACGACCGCCGGGACTCGGCCCGGCCTAGCGTCCATAGCGTTCAATCCAAGCGTAGATTTTTGGCTCGGCCGCCGGTGGCACCGAGTGGCCCTGTTTATGGTTGAGCAGCTCCAAGCGGGGTGGGTGGGGGGCCAACAGGCGATAGACGGGCAACGCGGCTTCGATGAACGGGATGCCATTGTCGCCATCGGCCGAATCTCCACCCACAAGCAAGAACGGCCGCGGGGCGATCAACGCCAGCAAATCGTGGTGCTCGTGGACAAAGTCTGGCTCGCGGATTTTCTTGCCCAGATACCAGACGGCGTCCCAGTTCGAAAAGCGGGTTCCGATGCCGCCTTCGCTGCTCACCGTGCAGGTGACGCGGTCGTCGAACGCCGCCAGATAGAGCACCTCTTTCGCCCCCAGCGAGTGCCCGACCGCCGTCACATGTCGGCTGTCGACGTTCGGTTCGGCGAGCAGCAAGTCGAGCGCCAATTGCGCGTCGTGGAGCATTTTCGCCATGCCGGTCGACCCCGGATACTGGCGGAGGAAACGCTCGGCTTCGGCGGGCGCCGCGATGCGTCCGTTGTCCAGCCACAAGTAGTTGCGGGGGCAGATGCAGGCGAAGCCACGCTGGGCGAGTTTCAGGCCGAAGAACTTTTCGGGAGGCCCTTCGAGCCCCGCCGGCTGGCGAATCGTGTGATCAACGGTCGAATGCAGCACGATCGCGGCTGGCTGGGGTCGGTCGGCGAGCGAACTGCCGGGACGGGGCCGCAAGACGTAGGCTTCCGTTTCCCATTCCGGGCCGCTCGAATAGCGAATCCGCCGCCGCACGACATCGCCCACCGTGTCCTCTTCCATCACTTTGACGGTCGGCAGCGGCCGGCGAGCGATGGCGGGCATACCGAGAATCTTGTTCAGCCACTCGGTTCGCAGCGTTTCCCGCCGCTCGGCCCAGGCGGCCGCCGTCTCGATCTGGCCTCCCCGCGCGTCGACCAGCAGCGGCCGCAGCTTCGGCGGCGCCATCGGCGGCTCGGCCGCGCTCAGTCGGCTGGAAATCAGGGCGGTCAAAATGAAACCGATCGCAACGCTTCGCATCTCCGTACTCCTTTGAAACCGCCCACGGAAAAGAATTGCGAGACAGTCTACCTACACGCGCGGCTACGCGGCGCCTGTCCGCTAGAGCCAGCCTTCGTGGCGATACCAAGCGACGGTGTCGCGAAGTTGGTCGAGCAGCGGGGCGGAGGGTTGGAAACCGAGTTGTTCGCGGGCTCGCTGGTTGGAGCAGGCCCAGGAAGAAGCGATCGCCTCGCGAAATTTGTCGCGGCCGAACACGACCGGCTTGCCGCGGAGTTTCGCGAGAAGCTCGCCCGTGAGCGCGATGCACCATGGAATTGGCCGGGGGGGAACGCATGGAATGGCGAATCGGCGGCCCATCGCCTGCGCCGCCAACTGACCGAATTGGCGGTAGCATGGAAATTCATTGTGGGTCGCGAAGTAATAGCCATCGCCGGTGCCCGGCGTCGTCGTGCCCGGAGCGGCGACACGGCGTCCTCGTTCGGCGGCCGCGATCAGCAATTCCGCCAAATCCATGGCTTCGATGTATGAGAGTGGCGGATTACGGCGCCGCGGGCTGACGTGGACGAACGTGTTGCGGATCGCGCGAAAGGCGACCAGCAGTTCTTTGTCGCGGGGACCGAAAACCACGCCCGGCCGGACGATCGTGGCTGGCATTTGACCGGCGGCCGCTTCCACGGCCAGTTCGCCCGCCCGCTTGCTGACGCCATATCGCGAGATTGGGTTCGGAGCGGCGTCCTCGGTCCGCACGCTGCCTCGCGGGATAGGACCGGCCGCCGAAATGGACGACACGAGGACGAACTGGGGAGGCTGACGCAGTCGCTGGCAAGCGGCCACGAGATTGCGGGTGCCGCCGCCGTTGATTCGGTCGAAATCGTCGTAGCGGACGACGGCGATTGCGCCGCCCACATGGAATACGGTGTCGCGATCGGCGACGGCGGCGGGGAGGGAATCGGGGTCGCAGAGGTCGCCGAGCGCCGCGTCGACGCGCTGGGCGCGGAACCGATCGGCGGCGGCGCGGGAACGGACCAGCACTCGGACATCCAGGCCGCGGCGAACGAGGACGTCGACCAAGTGGCCGCCAACGAATCCTGATGCCCCGGTAACTAAAACGCGGTTCATCGGACCGCCCCCCATCCGCCAGAAGTACTTCTCGGTGTCCCTTAGGGCAGCGAGAGGTACCGCTGCTGGACAAGCCAAGCGTAGGTCCTGCGAATGGTTTCATCGAGCGGCCGGGGGCGATAATTCAGCTCGGCTTTGGCCCGGTCGCTGCTGTAAAAATGAAATAATCCGGACATGCGGACGGCGGCCGAGTTCAAGTCGCTCTCCCAACCCCGCAAGCGGGCTAGGACGTCGCCAACGAGGCCCGCGCCCCAACTGACCACCGGTCCAATTCGTCCCAGCGGCGGCCGCGAACCGGCGCAGTCGGCCATGCGGCGCCAGAGTTCGAAATAGGTGACATTATGCCCCGCCAGAATGAATTGGCGGCCGGTCGGAGAATGATCCAGCGCTTGGACCAACGCGACGGTCACATCGTCGATGTCGCAGACGCTGAGACCTCCCCGAGGGGCCAGCAACGGGCGGCGCCGCACCACCTCGATGAACATCCGGCTCGATGATGGCTTCCAGTCCCACTGCCCCAGCATGAACCCGGGGTTGGCGATCAGCCCGTCGAGTCCGTCGGCGATCTCCCGCCGCACCACCGCTTCCGCTTCCTGCTTGGTCAGCACGTAACCGCAAGGGATGTTGCGGTTTCCGTGGCCGGTCTCGTCGAGCGGCACGCGGTCGGCGGGCACGTCCAACGCGTTGATCGTGGAAATGTGAAGCAGGCGGGCTTTCGCCAGTCGTGCGGCCCGCGCGACATTCTCTGTGCCGCGAACATTGATTTCCCGCTGCAAAGCTAGCTTTTCGCGGCCGATATGGAGGTAGGCCGCTGAATGAATCACCGCCGTGACCCCGTCGCAAGCCCGGGCGACCGCGTCGGTGTCGCGAACGTCCCCGTAACAGCGTTCGATCGACAACCCATCCAACGGCCGCTGGTCGGCCCCTTCGCGAATCAAAACCCGCACGGTCCGCCCCTGTCGAAGCAGGTACCGCACGACATTGTTGCCCACCAAACCGGTGGCCCCGGTGACGAGAATCGACATGGCCGGTTTCCTTCCGTGAAATCCTGGGCGCCGTCCTGTCGTCCGCCATAACCTGTTAAGATTTTTCGAGGCGGCCGCCCGCCGTCCTTGTCCTTGAACGGTAGCTGGGTTTTACGCCATGTCTCGTCTCAACGTAAAGGCCGTTTCCACTCGTGGGGAACGGAAACAATTCCTCGAATTCCCATGGAAACTCTATCGCGCCGACCCCAACTGGATCCCGCCGCTACGGGCCAACCAAGCCGCGATGGTCGGCTACAAACGGCATCCGTTCTACAACTACGCCAAGATCCAAACCTTTTTGGCGACTCGGGATGGCGAGCCTGTGGGGCGGATCGCCGCCATCGTGAACCCGCGTCACATCGAGCGTTTCCAGGATCCTCGCGGGATGTTTGGCTTCTTCGAATGCCAAGACGACCTAGAAGCGGCCCAAGGACTGTTCGCCGCCGCCCGCCAATGGCTTGCCGACCAAGGCCTGCACGCGCTCCGCGGGCCGATCAATCCGTCGCTGAACTACGAGGTGGGCCTCCTGATCGACGGCTTCGACAGTCCACCCACGTTCATGATGACCTACAACCCGCCGTACTACGCGGGGCTAATCGAGCAATGCGGGTTCCACAAATGCCAGGACTTGTACGCCTTCTGGGGCGAAGTCGGCATGCTCAACTCGCTCGACAAAAAGCTCGATTTCGTCGTGCGCGAAGTGATCAGCCGCTTCAATGTCACCCTCCGGCGGCTCGATAAACGCCGCTTCGCCGAGGAAGTCCGCACGTTCCTGAACATCTACAACCAGTCGCTCGTCGGCACCTGGGGGTTCACGCCGCTGTCGGACGAGGAACTGGAATTCATGAGCGGCGAGATGAAACATTTGGTCGTGCCGGAATTGACGACCATCGCCGAAGTCGACGGCAAGCCGGTCGCCGCCGCGTTCGGGTTGCTCGACTATAACCCGCGAATCAAGGCGATCGACGGCCGGCTGTTCCCGTTCGGCTTCCTCCGGTTGTTGTGGAACCGCAAGAAGATCGACAAACTGCGTCTGATCAGCACGAACGTCCTCCCCGAGTATCAACGGTGGGGACTGGGTGTCGTGGTATTGTCGCGGTTAGTGCCGGAGATTCTGGACTGGGGGATTCGCGAGGTCGAGTTCTCCTGGGTGTTGGAAAGCAACGACCTGTCGCGGAAGTCGCTTCAGCGGGGCGGCGCGAAACTGATCAAAACCTACCGAATTTACGACTCGAACGAGCCCGGCAGGATAGCCGGCCCCTCAGCGACCAGCGGGGCGACCGACGGACCGACCGGCGGCCCCCCCGGCGGGGTGCCGGCGAACGTCGCGCCGTAACCGGCCACGGGCGACCGTCCGCGAACTTGTAAACCCATCCCAACAGCGATACATTTCAGCGTTTCGCAAAGCCTCTCCTCAGGACGTACGGCGGCTATGTCGGATCGGAACGAACTCGTCATCACCGGGGTTGGCATGGTCACCCCGATCGGCATCGGCCGCGAAGCGTTCTGGCGGTCGTTGCGGTCCGCGACGAGCGGCATACGGGTTGTGCCCTACCTGGAGAATACCGGCTTCCCGGTCCCCTACGGCGGATACATTCCGGATTTTGACGGCAAGCTGTACGTCCAACCTCGGAAGGCGTTGAAAGTCATGTGCCGCGAGATCCAGTTTGGATTCGCCGCCGCGACGCTCGCCGCCGCCGACGCCGGCCTGAAGCCCGGAGCGATTCCGTCCGATCGAATGGGAGTCGTGTACGGTTCCGAAATGTTCTACGGCGAGATTCCGGAATTGGAGCCCGCGTACCGCAAGTGCATGGTGGAAGGCGAGTTCGACTTTGGCCTTTGGGGCGACGACGGCATCCGGGAACTCAACCCGCTCTGGATGCTGAAATACCTTCCCAACATGATCGCCTGCCACGTGGCGATCAGCTTCGATGCCCGCGGCCCGAACAACAGCTTCACACTGGGCGAGGCTTCCTCGCTGATGGCTCTGGTCGAAGGCTGCAACGTCCTGCGCCGCGGCCATGCCGACGTCATGTTGATCGGCGGCAGCGGCAATCGGCTCAACATCACGCCGCTCATGTACCGACACGACCTGCGGCTCTCGCATTACGCGGGCGATCCGGCGGATGCGTGTCGTCCGTTTGACGCCCGCCGGGATGGCTCGGTGAACGGCGAAGGCGCCGGCGCGTTGGTGCTCGAAACCCGCAGCCATGCCGAAGCCCGTGGAGCGAAGATCTTGGCGCGGCTCAAGAGTGCCGTCTGCACGTTCGAGCCGTCCGCGTTCCACGGTGGCAAGTCGAGTCAGGCGTTCGAACGGGCGATTCGCGCGGCGCTCGCCGAATCCCACATCGCGCCGGACGCCGTGGGTTTCGTTAAAGCGAACGGTCTGGGCACCATCGAGGACGACGCCCGCGAAGCGGCCGCGATCCACGCGACGGTCGGCGACACGCCGGTGACCGCCCC
>JBIKVL010000134.1:0-8216 GCA_044356875.1 Pirellulaceae bacterium
TCGCCGTCCCCGTCTTCCGCCTGAGGCGACTCGGAAGGCTCGTTTGACTCGGGCGAGCCGCCACCGGGCAACTGGCCATCGGGAGACTGGCCATCGACGGCTGGATTATCCACAGTTGGCGGAATCATCTGCGGTGGCGGCCCGCCGTTGGCGAAGGCGCCGCCCCCTCCACTGTTCGCGGTTCCCGACATTCCGCTGGCCGTCGACATGAGGAACGCTTCGAGCACCTCGATGATTTGGCCGACCTGCTGCGGGCTTCGGGCCTGCCCTTCCACCACAAGGTGCTCGCGAATCTGCGACAATTTCACCATCGCATCCGGGAACAACTGTCTCAGGTGGGCTTCCAGCAAACGCAAGTCGTAAATGACTCGCACTTCAAAGCTGAACGTCTTGCCGTCCGCGCCGGTGATGGTCAGATCGGTGACACCCGCTCGCCGAGCCAAGAGCCGCATCAATTGCGGATTGGGGAGCAGTTCGAAGTCGACGATCGAAGGATCGCCCACGGCGATCATCGCCTCGCGCGGCCCCCGGAAGACGGGACGCCGTAAGGTGAGCAGCCGGCCTTGACCGAGAATTAACTCGATGGTCGCGTCCGTTCCCTGGAGCGGGCCCGCGAAGCCGCCCATGGAGTCGTTGTCGGTGGGCGGTCGGACCCGCGACCATTGCTCGTTAGGGGCTAGACCCGCGCCGGGACGCGGATCCATGGTCGGGAGGACCGGTGTGTCGACGATCATGCCGCCCGCCCGACGACTCTCGGACGCGTTTACATCGAGCGAGCTTTCCCACGGCCGCGAACGGTCCCGCGGCGGAACCGACGTCGATTTTGAATTGATTTCGTTCGAGTGATCTAACTCGGAGGTCTTCCCAACCGCGTCCCGGACAGGGGCGTCGACGGCCGGGAGGCGATTTGGTGACGGGAGGCGATCGGGTGATGGGAGGCGTTCGTTGCTCGGATCGGGCGCGGGTGTGCTGGCGGCATTTCCACGAACTTCGGGAAGCCGTTCAGCGGATGCACTGGCCGCTTGTCCGAAGGCGACGCGGTCACCACTCAGGGCCAACGCCGTCAGCAATCCGCCCAGGAGTCCACTGATCCCAAGCAGCCCCAGGCCTCCCGAAAGCCTGAAACGATAGCGGCCAGGTTGCGAATCACCTCGACGAATGGGGTGGGACGCGTGTCGAACTAGGCCGCGCGGATCGCTGGAGAGATGCGACCCACGGACTGCCCTGCCACCAGCGCCAACGGGCGACTGAATGGTTGCGGCATCGGGAATGGGGTCGAGGTTCGGCATGGGCAAAACCAGAGCTTTCGCATGTCGTCTTGGGCGATCGTCGGTTTCTTCGTCGTGCGGGTCGCGCCGGCTTTATCTTTACGCCCGACAGTACATGTGCGCTTAGTTGCGTTGCCGCTGAGGGTTATGCCGAAGGCACAGGGGCAGCCGAAGCGGTTGCGCCGTGGATTGCGGCTGTGCCGTCGACCGCCGCCGCGAGAAGTCGCAACCCGCGAGTTTTTCCTCAAGATTAAATTTGCCACCTCGCGAACAAAAGCTAGTTTAACTGTAGACGATCAAGCGGTTGGTCGTTGTCAGAGAGTTAACGGTTCACAAAGGAGATGGCGATGTCGAAGTATTTGTCGAAGGTTTCGAGCTTTCTGCGGGAAGAAGATGCGCCGACCATGGTCGAGTACGGCCTGCTGGTCGCGCTGATCGCCGTTGTCGCGGTTACCGCTGTCACCACTCTGGGCACCAACATCAGCGATATGTTCACCGATGTTGCGGGCAACCTGTAGTCGTCCAGCGATTCTCCTCGGATAGCTCGACGTAGCGGTGTGTGACGACAGCCGAGCCATCGCCCGTCACCAAGGTGGGCGATGGCGGCACGTATTTGGACCAGCAAGGCCGGGATCCGAACGCAACAGGTTCTGGCCTTGCTGATTCCAGACAGCAAGAGGCGTGGCACATGCAACCGTATTCCCTGTGGATTGCCTGCGGGATCGCGCTCGCGGCGGGCATCACGGACGTGTGGCGATTCAAAGTCCACAATTGGCTGACCTTCCCGGCGGCCGTAGCGGGCATGGCCTACCACGCATGCTCGCCGTGGGGTGGTGGGTGGACCCATGGCTTGACCGGATTCGCGGTCGGCTTGGGACTGTTCCTTATCCCATATGCCCTCGGTGTCTTCGGTGCCGGGGATGCGAAGTTCGTGGCGGCGATGGGTGCGTGGATGGGGATGGAACCGCTGTTTGGAGCCCTGCTCGTGGGAGCGGTCGCCAGCGGCTTGTACGCCATCGTCCTGATCGTCATGCGAGGTGGAGCGAGCCAAGCTTGGGCCAATTTGCGGCTGACATTCTGGTCCCTGTGTCTGTGGAAGCGAGGCTGGGATGCGGGGTTGGCGAATCAGACCGTGCAACAGGTCGTTCGTGTTGAGGGCCGTCGCCGGCGGCTGATTCCCTTCAGCGCGATGGTGGGCGTAGGGGTGCTCTACGTGACCGTTCGTGGCATAGCGGGCGTTTAACGACAGTGGCCTTGCCCTGCGCGATCGTCGCCGTCCGCGAACAACGCCGTTGAGGAGATGGCCGTCATGAATTTCCGATCGATCGTGGTGTTGGTGCTGGCTGGCGTCTGCGGGCTCAGCGCTGCTGTGGCGTTGCTTAGCTCCCGCGGCCTTTCGTCCACTCGTGGGCTCGAAATGGGCAAGGTGGTGGTCGCGGCGGTGGAAATCCACCGCGGCGAGCTGATCACGGACAAGATGTTGCGGTTGGTCGACTGGCCGAAATCGCGGATTCCGGACCAGTCCTTCAGCGCGTTGGACGACGTGGTAGGAAGGGTCGCCGTGATGGCGATACTTGCCGACGACTTGGTTTTCGCCGGCAAAGTGGCGAAGGGCAAAGACGGTCGTGGGCTGGCGCCGTTGATTCCCGAGGGTATGCGGGCATTCACGATCTTGACGCCCACCGACGCCAGTCTCGTCGCCGGGTTCATCGTCCCGGACCACCATGTGGATGTCGTCCTCACGGTCACGGGCAGCGACGAGTCGTCGGGAGGCGGCACGGCGACCGTTCTCTTGCAGAACGTCCGCGTGCTTGCGGTTGGGCAGCACTTAGAGGTGCCCCGCGACAACAAAATGACGCCCAAAGAGATGAAGTCGATTACGCTGGCGGTGACGCCGGAGCAAGCCGCCAAGTTGAGCTTGGCGCAAACACGGGGCACGCTGCATCTCTCACTCCGTTCCGAGATGGATTCGGCGACTGCGGCCGTCGCGAACGTGACCTTGCGGGAGCTCCGCTTCCAACAAGGCGCTGCGAATTCGAACGGGGACTACAACGCAGCTGGTGCGCCTGTGGAGTCGGAGTCGGTTGCCAGCTCAGCCCAGCCATCCACGGAAGCTTCGGCGGCGACGGCGGCCGTCTCCGGTGCCGCCGAGCCTATGTTGGAAGAGACCAAAGAAGCAAAAGAGGCGTCGGTTCCGCCTCCGAAGCACTACCAAATCCGGGTCCTCAGGGGCCTCGGGGGTGGAGCGATAACCGTTCAGCAGTCGCGTACCTACGCGCCGTCTGAAGCTGCGCAGCAGAAACTCGGCGGGCGCTCGCGGCCGGAGTGACTGTTGAGACCAACGCCGTCTTCAGCTCTCAAAGGATCGAGAGATGATTTGGAAAACTCGAAAGCGCCCGGAATCGCCCCCCACGAGCCAAGGTGTGGCAAACGGGGCGGCGACCGCCAGTGCCATGACGCCAGCTCGTGCGGTGACTGCCGGAGGCGAAACGCCGATAGACGCGTCGACGCCGACCGTCGATGGCACGCCGAACACCGGATGCGAGCCGCTCGTTGCTCCGGAACAGGACCTGGATGAGTCGCAGGAACGCGAGTTCCAGCAGGTGAAGGAAGACATTCACCGCCAGGTCATCAGTCGCATCGACCTATCGTTCATCGGCACCATGAACGACCGGGAACTGCGGCTGGAAGTGCGCCGCATCGCCGAGCAGGTGTTGGAGCAGGAGGGAGGCCGGCTCACCGCCGAGGATCGCGAGCGGCTTCTCGAGGATGTGATCGCCGAGACCTTCGGCCTCGGACCGCTCGAAATGCTCCTGAAAGATCCCACGATCTCCGACATCATGATCAACGGCTCGTCGACCGTGTATGTCGAACGCAAGGGGAAGCTGTCGCGCACGAAAGTGAAATTCGCCAACGACGCCCACTTGGTGAAAATCATCCAGCGGATCGTCGGCGGCGTTGGGCGTCGGATCGACGAAACGCAGCCGATGTGCGACGCGCGCCTTGCGGATGGGAGCCGCGTGAACGCCATCATTCCGCCCCTGGCGCTCGATGGGCCGCTCGTCTCTATCCGCCGTTTCGGCGCCAAACCGCTACAGGGCGAGGATCTGATCCGCAATGACTCGATCACTCGGGAGATGCTGGATTACCTCCGCGCCGCCGTTCGTGCGCGGTTGAACATTGTCGTCTCCGGCGGAACGGGAAGCGGCAAGACGACTTTGTTGAACATGCTTTCCAGCTTCATTCCGTCCGACGAGCGGGTGGCGACGATCGAGGACGCGGCCGAATTGCGGTTGCAACAAGACCACGTCATCCGCATGGAAACCCGGCCAGCCAATGTGGAAGGCCAAGGCGAGGTGACAAGCCGCGACCTGTTGCGGAACGCGCTGCGGATGCGGCCCGATCGAATCATCATCGGCGAATGCCGCGGGTCGGAGGCGTTCGACATGCTGCAGGCGATGAACACGGGCCACGATGGCAGTCTCACCACAATCCATGCCAACACGCCGCGGGACGCGGTGATTCGCTTGGAGATGATGGTTGGCATGGCGGGATTCGAATTGCCGATGTGGACGATCCGCCGACAGATCGCCTCGGCCGTCAATGTCGTTGTGCAGGCCGCGCGGCTCAGTGGCGGCTTGCGGAAAATCACACGTATCGCGGAAATCACCGGCATGGAGGGCGAGGTGTTGACGATGCACGACTTGTTCGTCTTCCACCAAACGGGGCTTGATTCGCAGCGACGCGCGCAAGGCTACTTTTCCGCCACAGGCGTGCGGCCGTTTTTCGCCGAACGGCTCGAATCGACCGGCAACGGGTTGCCCATGCAGGCCTTTGAGCAACGCCTGCTCAACGGCGGGAGGTAAGCGATGGATCTCGCGTTGATCGTCGCCGCCGCTGGAACCTTTCTCGCCGTGTTTCTCGGCGTCTGCGCCGCCAACATGGCGATCGGCGAGCTATTGCTCGCGAAGGAGCCCGCTGGTGCGACTCCACGAGCTCCGGACAGCCATAGGGCCGATGGCTTGATGGGCCACGCCGCTTACTCCACGGCCGCGGCAGGCGAACGCGTAAGCCTCAATCCATCGCAACTCGGCGAACTGGCCGACGCCGCCTCGAACCGCAATAACCCGTCGCTCGCCGAACGCCTTCGGCAGCTCATCGATCAATCCGGAATGAGCATTTCGCCCCTGCAGTTCGTCGCCTATAGCGCCGCGGCCGCACTCAGCTTGCTGCTCGCCTGCTGGCTCCCGCTGCAAGCGCCCAAGACGGGAATCGCCGCCGCGGTACTCGGCGCCTTGGGACCGCTGCTCTTCCTGGTCCAAATGCGGAACCGCCGCGTGGAAGCGATCCGGGCGCAACTTCCCGATGCGCTTGAACTGATGGCCCGCATCCTCCGTTCAGGCCAGACGGTCGCCCAGGCGATGAACGCCGTGGCCGAAGAGTTTCCCCAACCGCTCGGCACCGAGTTCGGCTATTGCTACGAGCAGCAAAACCTCGGGCTGTCGCCGGACATCGCCCTCCGTGAACTCGCCCGACGCACCGGCGCGATGGAAGTACGGATCTTCGTCATGGCGCTGATGGTCCACCGACAAGCGGGCGGCAATATCACTGAACTGTTCGATCGGCTCGCCCAAGTCGTCCGTCAGCGGTTTCGGCTGCGGGGCGAAGTGCAGGCCCTCACTGCCGAAGGCCGCATGCAAGCCTTGTTGCTGCTGGGCCTGCCCGTGATGATTTGGATCGCCCTCTTCTTTCTCAACCGTCCCTACGCCATGTCGCTGTTCGAGCACGAGTGGCTCGTCTACGGCACGATTGGATTGATGACGATCGGCGCGATCTGCATTCGCAAGATTGTCAACTTCGAGTTCTAGGCCCCATTCACTCTCCCTGAAACCGTGGACGGCCAGCCGCGAACGACTCGCCGCAAGCCGTCGACTTGGAGCCGCTTATGTTGGCCGTGTCGAGCTCGATGATCCTGATGGGAATCTCCCTTTGGGCGATCGTCACCCTCATGCTGTTCATGTTCGGTAGCGAATTCAACCGCAAACGCTCGGCCGCCGATGCGGCCGCCGAAGCGGCCGCGGCCGCGACCAGCGACCCCACGGGGGCCGCTGCCAGCTCGGCGGGAGCCGATCCCCGCAGCGGAGCGGCGGGGCAGCCCTCGTCCAACCCCATGGCCGTCGATCGCCGCGTCTCGCCCACGAATGCTCGTGGAAAGAACCAATTCGCCGAAAGGCTGTTGCAAGCCGGACTCTACCGCCGCAACTCGGCCAACCGCTACTACCTCGGACAAGGCCTGCTCGCCGCCGCGTTGATGTCCGTGATGGCTGGGCTCTGGGCTACCGAAAGCGCTTCGCCGCGAGTCATCCTGCTCGGCACACTCGTGGCCGGTGTCTGCACGGTCCTCGTCCCGTCGCTGTACCTCGAACAACGCATCAAGCGAAGGCAACTCGAAATCCGACGGGGACTCCCCGACGCTTTGGATATTCTCGTGATTTCGCTGGAAGCCGGTCTCAGTCTTCCCGCTGCTCTGATTCGCCTCTCGAAGGAACTGACCGTCGTCCACCCACTGCTCGCCTTCGAACTGACGATCGTGCAACGCGAAATCCAGCTGGGTAACTCCACCGGCCTGGCTCTCCGACACTTTTCCGAGCGCTTCGGGTTGGACGAATTGCGCAACTTGGCGGCCGTAGCCACCCAGGCGGAACGGTACGGAGCCAGCATTGTGCAAGCGTTGCGGACCCACGCGGAATCGTTGCGGATCAAACGGCTGCAACAAGCCCAGGAACGCGCCCAAAAAGCGGCCGTCAAACTGCTTATTCCCACCGTGCTGTTTATCTTCCCCGCCTTGTTCGTCGTGATTTTGGGGCCGGCCGCCTTCGACATCTTCGAGCAATTCGGCGATGGTGGGACGACGGCGGGAGGATCCCGATGACGGCTTCCGTAACCGATCCGCCCAACGCCCCGTTTCCCCACCCGCTGCCGCCCGAATTCCATCCGCTCCGCGAGCGTCTCGAGCACTGGCTGGCACGAATCGTTCGCGGCGGCCGCGGCTATCAGCAATCCCATCAATCGCTGCTGGTGGAATGCGAACGGGTCCGCGAGCACGGCACAGCGGCCCAGCGACAGCTCATCGACGACCTAGCGCGGCTGGCCGCTCCGTGGACCAGCATCGACGCGCTTCGCCACCTTCCCAAGCCGTTGCACGCCGACTTGGTGGGCCGGGCGCGGGCCATCGCCGCCGCCTTGCATGTCCGCCGCGAGACGCCCGCCTGGGTGCCCCGCGCCCTCGTCGCCGCCGTCGCCTTGGTCTCCGGACTCGCCGTCATCCAGTGGGCTTGGTTTCGACTGATGCCCGGAGCCGGCAGCCTGCCGAGCTATCTCGAGCGTCTGGGCCGCGAAGCCGCCTACCGGGTCGAATACGCCTCGACCTTGGAAATGGCCGCCGGACTCGCCGCCGCCATGATGGCCGTCGGCTGGTACACGCTGCGCGCCGCCCGCTCTGTGTAAATGAAATCGGCGGACTTGAAGGCGGGATTTTCCCGGCATGGCGTCACGCCGACACGTCTCCACCTACCAACCGCTCAAACTCGCCTTCCGTCATCACCGGGACGCCCAACTGCCGCGCCTTGTCCAGTTTCGAACCCGCGTCCTCGCCGGCGACCACAAAGTCGGTTTTCCGCGAAACGCTGCCCGACGCCCGCCCGCCGTGCCGGTGTATCAGCGATTGAATCTCGTCCCTCGAGTACTTTGTCAGCGTTCCCGTCACCACAATCGTTTTCCCCGCCAACCGGTCGCTCAGTGCGGCCGCATCCGAGTTGGACTCTGACATCGAGACTCCCAGCGATTCCAGGTCGGCGATCGTCTCCCGCCCCTCGCCGCCCCGCAAGTATTCGTAAACGCTCTTGGCGATCACGGGACCGATTTCCGGCACGCCGCTCAACGAAGCTT
>JBIKVL010000136.1:0-8195 GCA_044356875.1 Pirellulaceae bacterium
AAAGCGTTTCCTGGGTCGACGCGTTCCTAAACTACATTCGCACCGAGTGCCACCTGTCGGCCAATACGTTGGCCGCCTACGGCCGCGACCTCCGCCGGTTCCGCGATTGGCTGGGGGGGCGTCCCGCGGCCGACCTCACCATCCGCGATCTGTCCGACTACGTCGCGTGGCTGCATTCGCGTGGCCTCGCGCCCGCCAGCATCGCCCGCCACATCGCCTCGCTGCGGACTTTCTTCCGGTACCTGCAACTGGAAGGGCTGCTCAAGGAAAACCTCGCCGAACTGCTGGGGAGCCAGAAGCTTTGGGAACGCGTCCCCGAAGTGCTTACGTCCGGACACATTCAACGTTTCTTGTCCGCCCCGACCGCTGGCGACGCGTTTTGGCGCCGCGATCGAGCGTTGCTTGAATTGATGTACGCCACCGGTTGCCGCGCCTCGGAAGTCAGCGATCTGAAGCTGCGCGATGTACGGTTGGATGAAGCCCACTGCGTGTGCCAAGGGAAAGGCAACAAGCAACGGGTCGTGCCGCTTGGACAGCCCGCCATCGAGTCGATTCGCGGGTACCTCGCGACCGAACGCCCGCAGCTCAACGCGCGTGGCGACGCGGAATGGCTGTTCCTGACCCGCTCGGGACGCCGTCTCCGCCGCGAGGCGATTTGGGAACTGGTCAAAAAGTACGCGTTGCGATCCGACATTCCGATTTCAACGCACCCGCATACGCTCCGCCACAGCTTCGCGACGCATCTCCTCGCCGGCGGCGCCGACTTGCGGCAAGTCCAGGAGATGCTGGGCCATTCCAGCATCGCGACCACGCAGATCTACACCCACGTCGATGCCTCGCGGCTGCGCAAAGTCCACGAAAAGTACCACCCGCGGGCGTAGCCGCCGCGGGAACCGACCGCGTCGTCCTTACTTCCCGCCGACCCACTCGGCCTTGCCGGGCGCCGACGGCGGATTGGTGGCCTTGCCGCCCGAATTGCCGCCGACTTTACCACCGGGGTTGCTTCCGGCGTCAACGCCGACAGCCCCTGCCGGATTGTCGGGCAGCTCGAGACGCAGCGGCGATTTCCGCAGGCTGTGGTCGATCGCCACGGTCAAAGTGTGCGGGCCGGGCGCGAGTTCTAACCAGAGCGGGTTGGCGACAGGCGTCGGCTTACCGTCCAGCCAGAGCGAAAGGCCGGCCGTGTCGTTGATCCGCACTTCCACGCGTCCTCCCGTTGTCGCTTCCAACTGAGTGCGCAGGAACGTGGCGGGCGGCGTGTTGCCATGGATTTGGAAGGCGGGCAAGTCGGCGAACGGCAAGTCGCCACCGATCCGGCTGTAGGCCGGCTCCCATGTCAGCGCGGGGTTGTCGCTGGCCGCCGTGTCGTAGCTGGTGCGATTGAGCGCCGCATGCGCCTCCTTGGTCCAGGCGAGCGTCTGCCAGCGGCGAGCGACTCGCGCTCGGCCGACCGCGAAATCGCCGACCTTGCCCATTTCCGACAGGAACCGAACCAGATCGACCAGCTCGGCGCGGGTCAGCGCGTCGACCGTGCCGTTAGGCATCAACGACCGTCCGTCGCGTTTGCTTTCGATCGACGCGACCGGGATCGTAATCTGGCGATCCTCGGCGTCGCGGAGCACCAGTTCGGTTTTGGTTTCGCGCACGACCAAGCCGGTGATGACTTTGCCTTCGTCCGTCTCGACGAGCACCGAGTTGTAGGCCTCTTTGACTTTGGCGTTCGGGTCGAGCAACGAATCGACCAAGTAGTCGGGCTGCGCGCTGGCGCCGATGCTCGATAGGTCCGGGCCAACGCGTCCACCCGCGCCGCCCACCGCATGGCACTTGAGGCACTGCAGGTCTTTCCGTCGGAACAGGGCCTCGCCCCGGCGTGGATCGCCGCTGGCGGCCGCTTCCGCGACCAATTGCGAAACGAGCTCCGGGGAACTCTTCCAACCCGCCGACTGTAAGCCGCCCGCGTTGAGCACAGCGGCCGCCAGCGATTCGCTGGGGGACGGCGAACTCTGGACCGCTCGCAACGCCAACTTCGCCGCGTCGGGCGTCAGCTTGCGGCTCGCCAATGCGGCCGCCAGCGCGTCCGCGCCGCCTCGCTGGCCGGTCAACGACGCGATCAGCCCAAGCGGGTCGGCGCCAGCCGGCCAACTGGCGAGCAACTCGGCCGCTTGCTCGGCCGCGAGCCGCGTGTCGAGCCGCGCCAGGGCGACGACCGCCGCGTGCCGGCGGTCGAAGGAGAACGGCGGCTTGGCCAATTCAGCCAACGCGGCCGCGTTGTCGGCTCCTCCGAGCAGGGCGAGGGCTTCGATCGACGCCCGCCAAGTGCCCTCGGTCACCGCGCTATCCGCGTCTTTCGCGGCTGGGTCCTTCGCGGGCGAGTCTTTCGCGGCTGGGTCGTTCGCGTTTAAGGCGGCCGGCTTTTCGGCGGCGCGGGCCCAGGCGAGCAGTTTTGGGCGAGCGCTGACGAGTTTCCATGCGCCGGCGGCGCGGGCGGCGGCGATCCGCACCGCTTCGTTGTCGGTGTCGAGCAGCGGCGCGATGCGGGCCAAGTCGCCTTCGGGTTGAACACGTCGCCGCGTCGCCGTTTCGGCCAGCGTCGCAAGCAGCGACGCCTTGGTGGCCGGGGCGAGCTTCGACTGCGAATCGAGCGCCAGATCGAGTGCCGCCGACAGTTCTTTCGGTCCGCCCAAGGAGGCGATCAGATTGAGGACTCGATCGCTTTGTTCCGGCGCGACTTGGTTGCGGCGGAACAGGTCGAGCAACGGTTGCACGACGCCCGGGGCCTCAGCCGCTTGCAAGGCGTAGGCGAGATGGTCGGCGCGGCCGCCAAAGCTGAACTTGCCCGCGCGAACTTCGGGCAGCCAAGCCGATTCGAGGTCGCGGAATGTGCGCCACAGGGCGAAGTCGAGGAACCGGTTCAGCGGCTTGTCGAGCGCTTGGGCGGCGACCTGGGCGGCATCGGACGATGGCACCAGCGAGAGGCCGCGGACCGCTTCAATCCGCACGCCGGCGTGCTCGTCGGCGACACCGGCGCGGAGGTACGCCATCGGCGTGGACAGGCGGGGCAGCCACAGCGTGACGACCCTCATCGCCGCCTCGCGGACACGGTGATCGGGCGACGCGAGCAGTTCGCGGAGCAGCGGTTCGTTGACGGCGTCGAGATTCTGGTGGACCCAGAGCGCTTCGAGCCGGTGGTTTTCGCGTTCGGGGTCTTTGGCGTCGAGCGAGGTCAACCACGCGGCAAGCTCGGGGAGCACCGCGGAGCCGCGCGACTTCAGCGTCAACTTGGCATGCAATCGCACCCATTCTTCGGGCGCCTTGAGGTGTTCGAGCAGGGCGGGCGTCGGCGCGTTGACAAGATCGGGGAGACGCAGCGTGGGACGCCCCTTCGCGGTGACTCGCCAGATTCGGCCATGGACGTGGTCGCGGCGGGGATCACGAAAGTCGACTTCGCCATGCTGGATGATCGGGTTGTACCAGTCGGCGATGTAGATCGCGCCGTCTGGTCCCATCTTCACGTCGATCGGGCGGAACGCTACATGGTTCGACTTGATGAGTTCCACTTCCTGACGCGATGAAAAGCCCGACGGATCCTCGGTGACGGTAAACCGGCACACGCGGTGGGCGCGGAAATCGTTGGTCAGCATCGCGCCCTGCCAGTCGGCCGGCAGGTGGCGGCCACTGGCGATTTCCAATCCGCAATGTTTGGGGCTGCCCGGATTCAGGCCGTTCACCAGCCGCTTGGCGCCCGGAGCCGTGACGTACACCGCGCCGGGGAAGACATAGTTGATGCCTTCGCCATAGGCGCCATCAGTCGCGAAGTTGCGGCCCCACCGGTCAAAGTGATGGCCCCAAGGATTCACGAACCCGTAGCAGAGGACGTCCAACTGCTGGGTCTCGGGGCGAAATCGCCAGATGCCGCCGCCATTGAGCCGCTTTACGCCGTAGGGCGTTTCCACGTGGCTGTGAATATAGATCGATTGGTTCATGTACAGGCAGCCATCCGGTCCCCACCGCAACGTGTGGAGCAGATGATGCGTGTCCTCGGTGCCGAATCCCGACAGCACGATCCGCGATTCGTCGGCTTTCCCGTCGCCGTCGGTGTCCCGCAAGTGAACGAGGTCGGTGCTGTTGGCGACGTACGCGCCGCCATCGCCCGGCGCGATGCCGGTGGGGATCAGCAGGCCGTCGGCGAACACCGTCGTCTTGTCGGCTTGGCCGTCGTGATTGGTGTCTTCCAGCACGAGGATTTTGTCGGTCGCGGCCTGCCCCGGCTTGATTTGCGGATAGACTTCGCTGGAGGCGATCCAGAGCCGTCCTCGGGCGTCGAAGTTCATCTGGATCGGCTTCGCCATCATCGGATCGGCGGCCCACAGGTTGACCTCGAAGCCATCGGCCACCACAAACGTGCGGCGTTCAATCTCGGGGTCGGTTGGCGGAATGTCCTTGAGATTCCGTTGGCCGAAAGCGGTCCCGGAGAGAAAAACGCCAATCGCCAGCGTCGTGGCGGCGGGGAAACAACGAACAAACCAACGCAGCATGATGCGCACCTTGACTGGGCACGGGGCGAAACCAGACCGCTGGCGTCGACACGCGCGGCCTGCCCCATAAACTACTCGATCGATCCCGCCAGGAACAGTTCGCCCCGCGTCGGCCCGGTTCGCAAACGCGGACATTCCCGAACGATTACCTAGGAATCCAGCGATGAGTTGTCCTTTTGCCCACTCGAATCCAGAGCAAGCACCATCCACGGCTTTGCCGTCGACAGCGAACGGTGGGCCGACGGAATGGGCTTCCGAGTCGGATCGAGCCGCTTGGACGGCGCTCGTGCGGGCCAGCTTCGGCGAACTGTTCACCGAGACGCCAGCCGACACACTCGACGGAGCGGTCGCGACGCTCGGGTGGCGTCGCCTAGCGCCCGGCGAAGTGCTTATGGCGGAGGGGGAGGCGGCATCCGAGTTGTACGTGTTGGCGTACGGCCGCTGCGGCGTCTACACGCAGGACGCCGAACCGCGACTGCGGCTCATCACCACGATCGACAAGCCGGGCGCGATGCTGGGCGAACAGGCGCTGCTCGAAAACCGCCAGTTCCGGAACGCGTCGGTGGTCGCTCTGGAAACAACAGTGGTGGCGGTGTTGGCGGGCGATCGGTTCCGCGAACTGATCAAGGCCGACGCGGCGGCTCGTGAGCGGATGGCGGAGCGGGCGTTGCAGTACGCTCGCAACAAGCTGCAAACGCTGGCGGTCGAATTGGCCGAGTTGGCGAATCGCGACAATTCGCCCGCGACCGCTGTCCGCCAGGTCGTGGCGGGCACGCCGCTCTATCGGACCGGCGATCCGGCCGACAAGGCTTTCTTTCTGCTCTCTGGCGAAGTCTCGTTGTTCCATGCGGGCTGCCCCATGCCGCATGAAACGCTGCGTTCGGGGCTGTTGTTCGGCGAGTCCGAAGTGCTCGCCGGCGTTCCCCGCCGCGACGACGCGATCGCCACCGCGCCCACGGAGATCATGGACATCGACGTGTCCGTGCTGCGGTCATGCAGCCAAGAGGGCGGCGCGCTCGGCACGATCCTGTCGGCGCTCGCCTCCGCCCATGACCTGCCGCAACTGGGGACCGTCTACCGTTACTTGGCGCATGTCGATGACCAGCCGTGCATCGTCAGCGATTACAGCCAACCTTCCGGTCTACGGCTTCGCGTGCGGTACTTTCCCCAGGGCCCTCGATTGGAGGCCGCGAGACAGGCGATTGGAGCGGCGCGAACGACCACCATTTGCGGTCCGGGCAACAACCGCACGTTGATGCTCGCCCCCGATGGAATGCTCATCGGACTCACGGTCACCGGCGCGTGGCAGCAGCTCCCCGAAGCCATGGGCGTGTTGCTGCGAAACGGCTCGTTGAATGAACTGCAGCGGCAAGCGTTTCAATCGACCGGGTATCTGTTGGTGGAGAGCGCCGCCGAGCGGGTTCCGGCCGGCTCCGAGATTGTCTGCGCCTGCACGAACGCCACCGCCGCCGCGTTGCGCATCGCGGCCAAGCGGGCGACCACCGTCGACGACCTCACGCGGCTCACAGGCGCCGGCGGCGTATGCGGCGGGTGCCGCGCACGCCTGCCCGTGTTCCTCGGCGAACTGGAAGCGACGCCCTGCCGGCTGAGCGTCGAGCCGCTGGCGGTCGGAGCCATTCGCGCCGTTCTGGAACCGATCGACGCCGACGGACTGCCAGCGGCCAAGGTCGGCCAGTATGTCCGCGTCGAGGCGCTTATTGACGGACGGTGGGTCGGACGTCCGTACACGCTGACGGCGGCCGAGTCGCGTCGCTACGAGCTGGGCGTCAAGCTGGAACAGGACGGGTTCTTCTCCAACTGGCTACATCTGGCGCCGAATGGAACCTTGCTGCGAGTCCTGCCGCCACAGGGCGACGTCTGTCCGAAACCGGGCGACTCGCGGCCGCTCGTCTACATCGTCGCGGGCATCGGCGTGACACCGGCGGTGGCCGCCGCTCGCGTCCTTTCCAGCGAGCGGAACGTGCGGATTTTCTACAGTTACCGCGCTGCCGACGGCGCCGCCTATTTGGAAGAACTACGGCAGCTCGCCGCCGCCGGCCGAGTGACGCTGGAAGAGCACTGCACGGCGTCGCTCGGGCGGCTCGATCCGGTGGAAGTCGGCCAGCGACTCGCCGCCCTCGGCCCCTGCGAGGCGATTGTCTGCGGACCGGGCGGGTTCAACCGCGCGTTCGTAGAGACGCTGCGAACGATTCCCACCGTGACGGTCGCGGCGGACAGTTTCGATCACCCGCAACGCGGCGAAGGAACCCGGCTGGCGCCCGGCGCGTGGCGCAAAAAACCTTTCCAGCCCGCGTTGCCGGCGGGACCGCCGATTCCCGTGAAAACCGATCTGCCGGCCGCCGAGCAAGCGGCGCAGTTCATTCGCGAGTTTTTCGCGGAACGGCCGGGCGGCGGTGACGCACGGCCACGGATCGAGCAAGCCCAGGAAGAGCTCGCCCGAACCGGAGTCTGGCGGAAGACGCCCGAGGAGTTGGGGTTCGCGGCGCGGGTGGCGTGGCGAAACGCCGAACGATGCGTGGGCCGCCTCTACTGGAAAGGATTGCATCTGCGCGATTGCCGGCAGCTCGACCATCCCGACGCGATAGCGACGGCGTTGTTCGAGCATCTGCGATTCGCTTGGAATGGCGGCGACCTGCGCCCGGCGATCACGGTGTTCGACCCAGGCACGCGGGACGAGCCCGGGCCGCGGATTTGGAACCCGCAATTGCTCCGGTACGCTGGAATGCGGTTGCGTTCCGGCCGGCAGCTCGGCGATCCGGCCCAGAACGCGATCACGCAGCGGATCATGGCGCTCGGCTGGCAGCCGTCGGGCACCGATTTCGACTTGCTGCCGCTGGTTATCGAGACGCCGCGGCACGGTCCGCGGCTGTACGAGCTGCCCGAAGATTGCCGCCGCGAGGTGCCGCTCGCCCACCCCCATCATCCGTGGCTCGCGCGGCGCGGCCTGAAGTGGTACGCCATCCCGGCGGTCGCCGACATGGCGCTCGACGCCGGCGGCGTCTTCTATCGTTTCATTCCATTCAACGGCTGGTATCTGGAGACCGAAATCGCCGCCCGCAATTTCACGGACAGCAACCGCTACAACCTGCTGCCGGAATTGGCCGAACGAATGGGACTGGACATTTCCAGCGAACGGAGCCTGTGGCGCGACAAGGCGATGTTGATGTTGCACGAGGCGGTCTTGCATTCGTACGACCGCGCCGGCGTGAAGATCGCCGACCATCACACGGTATGCCACGAATTCCTCGAGTTTTGCCGGAACGAGCAGACGGCTGGCCGCGAGCCTTATGGCAAATGGATGTGGCTCGTCCCGCCCTTCTCGTCGTCCGCGACCGCCTTATATCAAGAACCGTTCCGCGACAAGGCGTTCAAGCCCGCCTACCGTTATCAAAAGGCCGCCTGGGAATAGATAGATAGATAGATAGATAGATAGATAGACGGGCGCCGAGCCATATTAGCGGAGCGGCGTGAGCCGCCCGGTAGCGGTGCGAAAGCGTGTGGCCCCGGCGCCGAGAACGTTGGCGTCAAGACATCGGTTTGTCGGGAACGTCAGGCGGCTCGTGGGCCGGGCGGCTTACGCCGCTCCGCTAAAACCGGTCGGGGAATCCGCTTCGACGACGGTGGCGGTGAACGATATAG
>JBIKVL010000137.1:0-8155 GCA_044356875.1 Pirellulaceae bacterium
TCGACAAGGGCCGCTGCCTGTCGCCGAGGCGGTCGACTGCCTGCTCCAGGCGGCGCGCGGGTTGGCGTACGCGCACTCCCAGGAGATGGTGCATCGCGACGTGAAACCGCACAACCTGCTGCGGGACGAATCCGGAGTCGTGAAGCTGACCGACTTGGGATTGGTGCAGTTGAACCGCGACGTCGAGGACAAGGCGGTCGACACGGGCATGACGTCGATCGGCGGCATCGTGGGCACCCCTGACTACATGCCGCCCGAACAAGGTTTGGATTCCGCGGCGCTCGATCACCGCGCGGACATCTACGCGCTCGGTTGCACGCTGTGCTTCCTGTTGACGGGCCGAGCGCCGTATACCGGCGGCAACGTGCTGTCGATCCTGCTGAAACATCGCGACGCCCCGATCCCTGACCTCGAACCAGCGCCTCCCCGACTGAACGCGCTGTTCCGCCGCATGGTGGCGAAACGCCCGGACGACCGCGTGCAGCGGATGGAGGAAGTGGTCCGCGAACTGGAGGCGATCACGGCCGAGTTGGCCGCTGGAAACGTCGGCGCGGGGACATCTCCTTCAACCGTGGATCCGGATCTCCGTTTGGGCGCGGCGGCGAGCGGCCCGACCCCAGCCGTGTCGCAGTGGTCATCCGCTTCGACGCCGCGGCACGCCGACCAAACCCAAGATTTCGGCGTCACCGAATTAAAAATGACGGCGTTGATCGTCGAGCCTTCCCGGGTGCAGGCGGCGATCATCCGCGGCTTTCTGCAAGAACACGGCGTCGAGGTGCTGGCGACGGCGTCGCGGGGCGAGGACGCGATCGAACTCGTGCGGCGGCATCAACCGAACGCCGTCGTCTCCGCCATGCAACTGCCCGACTTCACGGGCGTCCGGCTGGCCGAACGGATCCGGTCCGAATGCGACATGGTGGCCCCTGGGTTCGTGCTGGTCACAACCGGGGCGAGTGACGGCGAATCCCAGGGATTCGTCCATTTGCCCCGCGTGGTGTCGCTCTGTAAACCATTCTCGTCCCAGCAACTATGGCAGTCGTTGGGGCGGGTCACTGGCACTTCCCAAGAGTTCACACTCGCCGGTGTGCCAGCCCCCGGCGGCAATCCGACCCTCGTGCTGACTCCCGCCGAATTCGCGGCGGCCGCCGGCTGTCCGCCCCGCGCTACCCCGGCCGCCAGTTTTCCTGCGACCAGCCCTGCTGCGACCAGCCCCTCAGCGACCAGCCTCCCAGCGGATGGCGCCGCCGCGATGGGACCCACGGCGGGCGCTGGCCAAGCAGTGGCCGCCACCGGAAACTTGGCTGGCAAAATCGATCGTGCTCGGCTTCGAGTCATGATCGTGGACGATAGCGCGACGGCGAGAATGAATATAAGGAATGTATTGAAAGGTTTAGGGATTTCCAATTTTCTGGAAGTTCCGGATGGAGCGTACGCCATCGCGGTCGCCGCAAACGAAATTTGCCACTTAATAGTTACAGACTATAATATGCCATTGATGGATGGCAGAGCGCTCGTCAGCTATCTCAAGCAAAACCCGGCGACGCGGCATATACCGATTGTCATGGTGACAACGGAAGCCGATCCCGCAAAGCTTGCCGCCGTCCGCCGCTTGGGTGTTGTCGCCATCCTGGAGAAAGCGTTTCCCGCCCAGATCGTCGGACCTTTATTGGATTCGCTCTTCTGAACCGGTGACGCCGATGAAATGTCGCTCCCCGAAATCCTCCGCGAATTCCTGCTCGAGACGCACGAAAACCTCGCGCTGCTCGACGCCAACCTGATTCGGCTCGAAAAGAATCCGACCGAACGGGAAACGTTGGCCGAAGTCTTTCGGACCTTGCATAGCGTGAAAGGAACGGCCGGCTTCATGGGGCTGGCGAAGCTGGAAACGATCGCCCATGCCGCCGAAAGCCTGCTCGCGAAACTCCGCGCCGGCGATTTGGTCTTCAATCCCGAAATCGCCACCGCCCTGCTGCGGGTAGTCGACGCGATCCGCGACATCTTGTCCCACATCGAGGCGTCCAACGGCGAGGGCGATACCGATTACGGACCGCTCGCCCAAGAACTCGACCGCCTCCGCACCGGAGACGCTTACCGCCCGGACAGCAGCCTCGCCGTTTCCCCAACGACGATCGTCCAGTCCGCTGTTCCCACTCCGCCCACGACTCCGCCCACGACTCCGCGGATCGCGCCGCCTCCAGCGGTTCCGACCGCTCCTATTCCGCCACCACGCAGTTCGCCGCCTGCGATTCCCGCATCGCCAACGCCACCGCCGATGAGCGGTTCTTCGGTGACGTTGACGGAGTTCGACCGCGACCAACGGGGCGCCTCGGGAAATGAAGCGTTGACCGGCGAGTTTATCCCGTCGGACGCGATGCTTGCGGCGGCGGTGCGTACGGATTCGTACGGAGCCGCTGGTGGCGGGGCCGCGGCGGGAACTTCGGTCACCAACAGCTTCGCTGGTCCTGAACCGTCCGAGCCGCGGCAGGGCGGCGCGGCCGATAGCGCGATCCGCGTCGATGTCGGACTGCTCGACAATCTGATGACGTTGATGGGCGAATTGATCCTCGCCCGCAATCAGATCCTGCAGCATAGCCAGGCCTACGACGACGGCGCGTTCCAAGGGGCCGTGCAGCGGCTGAACCTGCTGACGACCGAGCTGCAATCGAGCGTGATGAAGGCGCGGCTGCAGCCGATCGGCAACCTGCTGAAAAAGTTCCAACGTGTCGTCCGCGACCTGTCGATCGCCTGCGGAAAGAAAGTCGACTTCGAGGTGTCGGGACAAGCGACCGAGCTCGACAAGACGCTGATCGAAGCGATCCGGGATCCGCTCACGCATATCATTCGCAACGCCGTCGATCACGGCATCGAACCGCCGGCCGCGCGCCGTGCCAAGGGCAAAGCGGAGGAAGGGCGCCTGCGGATGCACGCCTTCCACGAGGAAGGCAAGGTGATCATCGAGATCAGCGACGATGGCGCCGGAATCGACGTCCAGCGGGTTTGTGAAAAGGCGGTGAACGCCAAGCTGGTTTCGGCCGCCGACGTGGCGGGAATGTCCCGGCAAGAGCAACTGCGACTGATCTTCCTTCCCGGTTTGTCGACCGCCGACCGTGTCACGCAGTTTTCCGGCCGTGGCGTCGGGATGGATGTGGTGCGAACCAACATCGAAAAAATCGGCGGCACCGTCGATATCGAAAGCGTCTTGGGCCAAGGCACCACGCTCCGGGTCAAGATTCCGCTCACCCTGGCCATCATGCCGGCGTTGATCGTGGCGAGCGGCTCGGAGCGGTACGCGATTCCCCAGGTCAATCTGCTCGAATTGGTGCGTTTTGAAGCGGAGCAATCTCGGGGCGGCGTCGAATGGATCCATGGCGCGCCGGTGTGCCGGTTGCGGGGAATGTTGCTGCCGTTGGTGTTCCTCGACGAGCAACTCGGAATGGCGGCCGGCCGCGGCAACGCCGATCGACTGTCCAACGTCGAGCTCAACATTGTCGTCGTGAAGGCGGACAACCGCCGCTTCGGGCTCGTGGTCGACGCGATTCGGGACACCGAGGAGATCGTGGTCAAACCGCTCCAGCAACAATTAAAGGGAATTCCGGTCTTCGCCGGCGCGACCATCATGGGGGACGGCGGCGTCGCGCTAGTGCTCGATGTCGTCGGACTGGCGCAGCACTCGGGCGTGGTCTCTGGGGCCAAAGGCCGCTCGCTGGCCGATGACGACGGAGCGGCGAAGGCAGCGCCGGAGGAAGTCGAATCGTTGCTGCTGTTCACGCCCACCGCGGGCGGCCGGATGGCGATCCGTTTGGCGGAAGTCGCGAGGCTGGAAGAGTTTCCCCGCGCATCGCTCGAACAACTCGGCATGCGTCAAGTGGTCCAGTATCGAGGCGAAATCCTGCCGTTGGTCGATTTGTCGCACGAATTGGGGCGTCCGGCGCCGATACGGCGGGAAGACGAGTCGGACCGACCCGTTGCCGTCGTGGTGCATGCCCACGAAGGCGGCCAAGTGGGGCTGATCGTCCGGGAAATCCTCGACATCGTCACGGTGCCCGCCAAACTGCTCGGCGACGCCAACCAGCGTGGCCGGCCAGCATCGGCGGTCATCAAGGAGCGGGTCACGGAACTGGTGGACATCTCCACCATGCTCCGTGGCGCCCTCGGAAGCTTCCACGGTACCGCCAGTTAGCCACGATCGGATGGCCAGTTAGCTCGGACACTCACGATGGCGCAAACTAAACAGTACTGCACTTTCTACATCGGCCGCCAATACTTTGGACTCGATGTGCTGAAGGTCCAAGAAGTTGTCCGGCATCAACCGTTGACGCCCGTTCCCTTGGCGCCGCCCACCGTGCGCGGGCTAATCAACCTGCGGGGCCAGATCGTGACCGCGATCGACGCTCATCGGCGGCTGGAATTGCCCCGCGCGGGCGAACACGAGGAAGCGGTGAACGTCGTGGTTCAGGGCGAGGATGGGGCTTATAGCCTGCAGGTCGACGAAATCGGCGATGTGCTGGAAGTGGGGCTCGACCAATTCGAGCCTCCGCCCGTGACACTCCCCCTCAAGCGACTTGATTTGATTCAAGGCGTTTACAAATTGTCCGATCGGTTGCTGGTCATCCTTGATCCGCAGCGGATTGTGGAACCGCCTGAATCGACCCCTTGAGGCGATATTCGTTTTCCCTTTTCCCCCAAGCCTGGCTGTTGTCCCACAGCGTCTTCCGACCCTCAACTTACTGACCTTGATTCGCGGAGTTCCGACGATGGCCAAACGCGCCGCTCAACGCCCTGACACCGATGCCTCGAACAGCCCGCTTCGCGTTCCCCCGACCAACTCGCCCCGAGGCGGCGCGACTCGCGGGAACAGGACGCGGCGGCCCGCGGCCCGCGGCGGGGGAGCGCGGAGCGCCGACCTGGAGCGGCTGCGGATGGCCGCCAGCGGGTTGGAGAATCTGCAAGCCAACGTCTTCATGTGCGACCGCGAGCTGCGGATCGTCTACGTGAACGCGATCGGGATGAAAACCTTGAGGACGCTAGCGGACGAAGTCCAGCGGGCGTTCGGGGTGGATGTCAATTCACTGGTGGGCACCTCGATCCATACATTTCACAAAGACCCGCGGCGGGTTGAACGGATTTTGCAATCGCCCGATATGCTGCCGCACAGCGCCGAGTTTTCCTTCGCGGGAACAACTTTGCAGACCCGGATTCATCATGTGAAGGACGAATCGGGCGAGCTTCTCGGTTATGTCGTGGTTTGGGTGGACATCACCCGTCAGCGGCGGCTGGAACTGGACTTCGCTGGCCAGATCGCCGCGATCCGCCGCACGCAGGCGGTGATCGAATTCGAACTGGATGGCACCATCATCGACGCGAACGACAATTTCCTCCGCGTGATGGGCTATTCGCTCGACGAAATCAAGGGCCGTCACCACAGCATGTTCGTCGACCCCACCTTCGCCGCCTCCTCGGATTACCGCCGCCTCTGGACTGAATTGGGCCTTGGCAAAGAGCAGGCGGGACGATTCTGCCGGATCGCGAAGGGCGGAGCCCTGGTCTGGATTCAAGCCACTTACTTTCCGATTTTGGACGGTGCCGGCAAACCGTTTAAGGTCGTGAAGTACGCCACCGACATCCGCGGGCTGAAGCAAATCGAGTCGGCGCTCGAAAGCTCCACCCATACGCTGGTCGGTGCTGCTGGCAACCTGACCGAGGTCAGCCAGCAAATGGCGGCAAACTCGGAGGAAACGGCCGCCCAGGCGAGCGTGGTGTCGACCGCCGCGGAACAGGTAAGCCGCAACGTGGCGACGGTGGCGACGGCCGCCGAAGAGATGGGGGCGAGCATCAAGGAGATCGCCCGCAATGCCAACGACGCCGCCCGCGTGGCGACCGCCGCCGTGAAGGTCGCGGAGAAGACGAACACCACGGTCGCCAAGCTGGGCGACAGCAGCCAGGAAATCGGCAACGTGATCAAGGTTATCACTTCGATCGCTCAGCAGACCAACCTGCTGGCGCTCAATGCCACCATCGAAGCCGCTCGGGCCGGCGAAGCGGGCAAAGGTTTCGCGGTGGTCGCGAACGAGGTAAAGGAGTTGGCGAAACAGACGGCCCGCGCCACCGAGGATATCGGGCGCCGGATCGAAGCGATTCAAACCGATACGAAGGGCGCGGTCGACGCCATCGGCCAAATTAGCGGCATCATTGGCCAGATCAACGACATCCAGAGCACTATCGCCAGCGCCGTCGAGGAACAGACGGCGACCACGGCGGAAATCTCCCGCAACGTTAGCGAAGCCGCTCTCGGCAGCCGGGAAATCGCCGAGAATGTCGCCGGGATCGCGTCCGCCGCTCGCAACACGACCGAAGCGGCTGCTAAAACCAACACCTCCGCGGCCGACTTGGCGAAGATTGGCGCCGAGCTGCAACGTTTGGTAACGAAACTTCAGGTTTAAGCCCGCCTGAAACCGCATCCCAAGCGTGCCGATCATCCGGGTCGTCCCGATTGTCTCGTTCGCCTCAATTGATAGAAGGAAATTGGCCCCATGGAGGCGCTTGTCATCGATGATTCGCGGGCCGTCAGGATGCTCGTCGGGAGAATCCTCCGCGACCTCGGTTTCCATGTCACCGACGCCGGCCATGGCCGAGAGGGGCTCGAGAAGCTCCGCGCCAACCCCGAAATCCGCCTCGTGCTCGTCGACTGGAACATGCCGGTGATGGACGGCTTGCAATTCATCCAGGAAGTCCGGAGGCATCGCGCTTGGGATGCCGTGCGGATCGTGATGGTCACCACGGAAACCGAGAGCGAACGCGTCGAGCAAGCGATCTCGGCCGGAGCCAATGAATACGTTATGAAGCCATTTACGCCCGAAGTGCTCGTCGCCAAACTGTCGCTGCTCGAAGCGTTCGAGGAATAGCCATGCGGCGGCGGATGCTCCACGAACTCCCGAAGTCCCGCTCCAGTTAACCCCAGCAATCGGCGGATATGCAGAAGATTCGCGTGATGGTCGTGGACGACTCCAGCGTCGTTCGGCGGGTGTTGGTCGAAGAGATCAACGGCCAACCGGACATGCTGGTGAGCGAAACAGCGGCGAATGGGCGAATCGCCCTCGAAAAGCTCGCGCAATCCCTCCCCGATCTCGTGATCCTCGATATCGAAATGCCCGAGCTCGATGGACTCGCGACGCTCGATCCGCTACGAAAGCAAGCGCCGCGCGTGCCCGTGATCATGTTCAGTTCGCTCACCGATCTCGGGGCCGCCGCGACGCTCGAAGCGCTCGCTCGCGGCGCCACCGATTTCTTCGCGAAACCAAAATCCCAAGGAAGCCTCGAAAGTTCGCGGCAGTTGATCCGCGCCGAACTGATCCCGGCTATCCGGACTTTGGCCGGCGGCCGCTCGGACGCCGTCCCTCCTCCCTCGCCCAACCGCCCAGCCGCCATTGGCGCCGTTCGAAGCACTTCCACTGGCATTCCCAGCCACTCGCCGCCCACCGGCGGTTTCGGCTCGACCGGTTCCCCTGCGAGTATCGCTCCGCGCGCCTCGCTCGCCGCGCCGCCACTTTCCAATCCGGCCACAGGCACCCCATCGACCACGACTTCTGGCTCGAACGCGCGGGTCGACATTGTGGCGATCGGAGCGTCAACGGGCGGTCCAAACGCGTTCGCGGACCTGTTTCAATCGCTGGGCGGTGGTTTGCCAGTCCCGATCGTAATCGCCCAGCACATGCCTCCCGGATTCACGCGGATGCTGGCCGAACGATTGTCGAAGGTATCGCGGATCCCGACATTCGAGGCGACGGACAACGTCGAACTGGAACCGGGCAAGGCGTGGATCGCGCCCGGAGACTTCCATTTGACCGTCGTCCGCGACGGCGTCCGAGTGCGTTTGAGGACCAACCAGGAGCCGCCCGAACATGGTTGCCGACCGGCCGTCGACCCGCTTTTCCGGTCGGTCGCGAAGACTTTTGGCGCGAACGCCTTGGCGGTTGTGCTTACCGGAATGGGCCAGGATGGCCTAAAGGGCGCGGAGACGATCCGCGCGGCGAGCGGCCAAGTGTTCGCGCAGGATCAGGCGTCAAGCGTTGTCTGGGGAATGCCGGGATTCGTGGCCCGCGCGGGACTCGCCGACCGAGTGCTCCCGTTATCGCTCATGGCGGCTGAAATCCTGCGA
>JBIKVL010000138.1:0-8138 GCA_044356875.1 Pirellulaceae bacterium
CCGCGGTGCGGATAGCGCGCGGCCAAACGCTGCTCGAACTGCTCGGCGCCGTCCTTCGCGGATGGCTTCCAGTTGGGAAGCGCCGGCAGCCAAGAGGTCCACGGGCGTTCCTCGGAGCGGTTGTCCGTGTTTTCCCTCGCAGGTCCGGCGGCAGGTCCAGTCGCAGGTGCGGCGGCAAGTCCGGCGGGATCGCGTGGCGATCGTCCCGAGGCCGGGGCAGCCGTCGGGGAGTTGGCCGTCGTGGCGCTGGCCGTCGGGGAGTTGGCCGTCGTGGCGCTGGCCATCTTGGAGCTGGCCTGTGGGGAGCTGGCCGGTGGGCTTGCGGGCCCGATGCCGGCCGTCGGGTCGATTTCGGCGATCCGCCGCCAACTGGGCGGTTCTGTTGTTCCGAGCGAAAACGGCAAGGGATAGCGCGTTTCCATTCGAGGGTCGCGACGGGTCGCATCGGCCCCCGCGGCGGAGGACGACAGGACGACGACCTGAACGCGCCGCGCCATGAGTGGCCGAGCGCGTCCGAGAGGTAAACCGACGCCGCCGCGCCGCGCGAGTAGTTCGACGTGAACGTCAAACACCCCTTCCTGATCGGGCAAGCGAACCGCGCACAGCGCCGCTGATTGCGCCGCCGCCGCTTGCGTTATCGCCACCTGTGTTGTCGCTGAGTTCGTCGTCGCTGAGTTCGTCGTTGCTGTGTGCGTCGCCGGAACATGCGGACGCAATTCATACTCCTGGCGGGAAAGTTCTTCATTCCCGCGAGCCGGCGCTAGCCAAATGCGAACGCGGTTCGAGGCTGTGTTGTCCTGTCCGGTGGCGTTCGCAATCACGGTGAACGGAAAGGTTTCGCCCGGCTCGAAGACGAGATGTCCTCGTTCGAATTCGACGCGTAACCGATCGCCGGGAACCCGCGCCAGTTGGACCCGGTTGCGTTTGTCATCGAGCGAGTGGGAGAGCGGCGTGGAGACGAGCGTATCGAGCCGGGTGGTGAAGCGGCGAACTTCGTCGGGTTGGTCGGCAGGCGCAAGTTCGATGGTGACTTCGGCGGTTGGCGGACCGGCCACTTCCACGTCGCACCCATGAAACACGCTCTCGACGCCCTGGTGGATCACCAGGGACCGGCCGCCCGCGGTGGGCGAGGTTCGATCCGGCGCGGTCCGTTCAATCGAGCCCGGCTCCTCGCCGCTCAGTCCGAGGTGCCGGAATTCACCAAACCGGCCGGCGGAAAGTCGAGCCGTGCCAAGCCAAGCGCGGGCGACACCACCACCCCAGGTTAAGCGGAGCTGCAGGCGCAGCGGTGGCGCTCCGGTCTCGTCGTCGACATCAGCGGCGGTCTCGCCGGCGGTCTCGCGGGCGGTGTTGCCGGCGGTGTTGCCGGCGGTATCGCGGGTGGCGTCACGACCCGAGTCGCGGTTCGAATCCCGCGCGGTATCGCGGGTGGGTGCGGGCGTGGTATCGCGAGTGGTCTCACGCTGGGACGCGGGGCCGCGGAGCGGTCCGCCGAACCGGCTGAAGAAGCTCTTGCCCCGAGGCTCGACCGTATCAGGCCGTTCGGCCGTCTCCTGCGCCTTGGCGGCGTTCAGCATCGAGGGCAGACTGACGGGAAGAGTGGCAGGCAGAGTGGCGGCGAGAGAGGCCAGGAGTCCGGCGATCAGGCCACACACAGCGTGCGGGGCGAAAGGCGCGCACCGCGACCGCTCCACCGCGGGACGGCGGCGTTGGACGACATCTGGCCATTTCCGGTTCGATGTCGCACTGTCCTGAATTGGCGGACTTCCTTGTCCGATCATGCCTCTCCCCGCACGGCGTCGCCACGCGCGAAATGCGGTTTCGTTTGCCGATCGCCTTCCATGGCGATTGGCTGTCAGGCCGACGTCATCCGGCGGATTCCACTGGCCAAGCAGGACCGCGCTGGCGCCACGTTCCCGGAAAGCTGCGCTTTTCCAGTCTGCGGCCGCTGCGGTGCGGGATCAGGGACCCATCGGTTCGACGCCGGGCGGGGGAGTATAGCCAACGGTTTCGCCTTGGCGGTATGGCACTTTTTTGCGAAATGTCCCGGTCCTGTCCCGGTGGGCGACGGAAGCGGCTCGTGGATGCAAGAACATCCGACGCGCAAGATCCGCGAAGAAAGCCACTTCGTCGAGCCATTGGCGGCGGTCGGGTTGCGGTCGCGTCCGCGCGGCCGGCGGAAATCGACTATTCTGGCATCGGATTTCGGCATCAAAAACGAAGGGTGGAATCGCCGTATGAGTTCCGTGCCCGCGCTGCGAGTTCGCGACGCCAATGACCAACCGCTCCGCCAAGACGGCCAGTATGTGCTGTACTGGATGATCGCGAATCGCCGTACGAATTACCACTTCGGACTGCAGCAGGCAATCGACTGGGCGCGTCATTTCCGCCGCCCGTTGCTCGTGTTCGAGCCGCTGCGGTGCGGCTACCGGTGGGCAAGCGACCGGATTCATCGGTTTGTGATCGATGGGATGCGGGACAACGCCGCGCGCTGCGCCGCGCACCAAGTGGCCTACTATCCTTACCTGGAGCCGCATCCGGGGGCGGGCGAAGGCCTGTTGGAGACGCTTGCCCAAGAGGCGTGCGTCGTGGTGACCGACGAGTTTCCCTGTTTTTTTCTCCCCGCGCTGGTGCGGATGGCGGCGCGACGGTTGCCGGTTCGTCTGCAGACGGTCGATTCCAACGGAATCTACCCGCTGTGGGCCACCGATCGCGTGTTCACGATGGCGCATTCCTTCCGCCGGCATCTGCAGAAGGAAATCACGCCTTTTTTGGCGGAAACTCCTCGGACCGATCCGCTGGCCGCGAACCGGCTACCGCGGCTTTCGGAACTGCCCGCCGAAGTCTTACGGCGGTGGCCGGCCGCCGCGCTCGATCGTTTCGAAAAGCCCGACGCCAGCCTTCTTGATTTTCCGATTGACCATCAGGTGGCTTCGACCGGCCAGCGCGGCGGCTCGATAGCCGCCGGCACAGCGCTGCGGCGGTTTATCGACGAACGTTTGCCGCTGTACGCGACGGAGCGCAACGAGCCCGAACAAGAGGTGGCGAGCGGTTTGTCGCCGTATCTGCATTTCGGCCATATCTCCGCGCACGAGCTCTTCGAGGCCGTGATGAAACGCGATGGCTGGACTCCCGCGCGGCTGACCGTCAAGCCCCACGGGAAGGCCCAAGGGTGGTGGCAAGCCAGTCCGGAGGTCGAGTCGTTTTTGGAGGAACTGCTGGTCTGGCGCGAGATCGGCTACAACTTCTCTTCGCACCGTCCCCGGGAATACGACCGGTACGAGTCATTGCCGGCGTGGGTTCTCGAGACGCTCGCCAAGCACTCGAGCGACAAGCGTCCCTGGGTCTATTCGCTCGCCGATTTCGAGGCGGCTCGGACCCACGATCCGCTCTGGAACGCCGCTCAGCGGCAGCTCGCCCGCGAAGGGCGAATCCACAACTATCTGCGGATGCTGTGGGGCAAAAAGATCCTCGAATGGTCGGCCCATCCGCGGGACGCGCTCGCGACGATGATCGAACTCAACAACAAATACGCGCTCGATGGCCGCAACCCGAATTCGTATTGCGGGATTTTCTGGGTGCTGGGACGCTACGACCGACCGTGGGGGCCCGAACGGCCGATTTTCGGCATGGTCCGCTACATGAGCTCCGACAGTACCGCCAAAAAGGTCGCCGTGAAAAACTACCTGCGGCGGTATGCCTGACCCGCAGGCCAGCCGACGATAAGCTGCCCAACTAGAGGGCCGCTTGACTGCAGGGTCGCCTGACTGCAGGGTCGCCTGACTGCAGGGTCGCTTGACTGCAGGGTCGCCTGAACCACGGGCCGCGAACCGGCGTCGAACCACCAATCCTCGATAAGTTTTGGTTTTTTTCCTCAGCGGAGTTTCCTTCATGCGAGCCGATGTTTTTGGTCGCCGTCAATGGGCTGGTTGCGCGGCGACGCTGCTTGGGTTGACTGTCGCCTTCGCTTGTTCGAACGGCAATGTGACGCGAGCTGCCGATTGGCCGTCGTTTCGCGGGCCGACGCTCTCGGGACTGGCAGCCGAAGCGAAGGCTCCAACCAGTTGGGCCGATGACAGCAATGTTCGATGGAAGGTCGAGTTACCGAGGCCGGGCAATGGAAGCCCCATCGTGGTGGGCGATCGGGTGTATGTGACGTCCGCCGAGGACGCCGACGGCAAGGGTCGCAGCCTGTACTGCTTCGACGCCGCCTCGGGCGCGAAAAAGTGGGTGCGGACGGTGACCGCTTCGCGCAAGTTCGCCACGCACGACACCAATCCCTATTGCGGCACGACGCCGGTCGCCACGGCGGACCGCGTGGTGGTCTGGCATGCTTCCGCCGGCCTGCACTGCTACGATCGCGATGGCAAACAACTCTGGGCCAAGGATCTGGGCGAATTCGAGCACATGTGGGGATACGGCACGTCGCCGATCCTGCATGGCGGCCGCGTGATCCTTCACAGCGGTCCTGGCAAGCGAGTGTTCGTGGGCGCCTATGAATTGGAGACCGGCAAGACGATTTGGGAAACCGACGAACCGCTCGTAGGCGACGCGGATCGCAATGCGGCGGGCAAGTACCACGGGTCTTGGACGACTCCCGTGGTCGTGCGCGTGAAGGGCGAAGAACAGTTGGTGGTCGCCATGCCGACGCGAGTCGTCGCGTATCGGCCCGCCGACGGCAAGACACTGTGGTGGTGCGAGGGCACGAGCCACAGCCGAGGCGATCTGGCGTACTCGTCCCCGCTGATCGCGGGCGACGTGCTGTTCGTTACGGGCGGCTTTAACGGCGCGGCCTTCGCCGTGCGTCTAGGCGGCTCGGGCGACGTCACGGAGACGCATCGGCTGTGGCGGAAGGAGAACAACCCGCAGAGCATCGGTTCGGGTGTCGTCGTTGGCGATTACGTCTACCGACCGAACGCGGGGCCGGGGACGATCGAATGCCTCGAACCCGCGACGGGCAAGGTGCGGTGGACGCAGCGGGCCGGCGTCGCCTACTGGGCGTCGCTCGTTCAAGTCGGCGACCTGCTCTATGGAATCGACCAGGACGCGGCCACCGTAGTGTTTCGCGCCAATCCCGACAAGTTCGAACAGGTGGCGGTCAACAAGCTGACCGGCAACTGCAACGCCACCCCTGCCGTTAGCGGCGGCCGGCTGTTCATTCGCACTGAAAAGTCGCTGGTCTGCATCGGCGAGTGAGCCATAGCGGACTTGGGCCGGAGCACGATACATTGCCCGGTTTACGTGCCAGCAGGACCATCGGGGAAGGGAGAACAGACGAAACCATGGCCGACGACATCCCTTTGCGGCTCGGAACCCGCGGCAGTCCACTGGCGCGGTGGCAAGCGGACTGGGTGGCCGGCAGGTTGCGGGAGCACGGCGTGGCCGTCGAGATCGTCCAGATCACGACTCAGGGCGACGTGAAGACGGGTCCGCTCGCCAGTTTTGGTGGCGTGGGCGTGTTCACCAAGGAGATCCAGCGAGCGTTGCTTGACGAACGGATCGACTTGGCGGTCCACAGCCTCAAGGATTTGCCGACCGAGCCGATTCCTGGGTTGAAAGTCGCCGCCGTGCCGCCGCGGGAGGCGGTGGGCGATGTGCTGGTGACGCGGGATGGCGTGTCGTTGGACGACTTACCCAAGGGCGCGAAAGTTGGCACGGGCAGCACGCGACGTCGAACGCAACTCTGGTACGTCCGCCCCGACTTGGTGATCGAGGACATTCGGGGCAACGTCGAAACGCGGTTGGCGAAGCTGGACGCGGGCGAGTACGACGCGATCGTGCTCGCCGAAGCCGGTTTATCGCGGCTCGGCTTGCGGGATCGGGTGCAGCATGTCTTGCCCCAGAAAATCATGCTCCCAGCGATCGGCCAGGGAGCCTTGGGCTTGGAAACCCGCAGCGATGACTCAAGGACGATCGCGGCGGTGCAACCCCTGGACGACCTGCTTACCCATCGGTCCGTCATCGCGGAACGCGCGTTTTTGTCGACGCTTCGCGGCGGCTGTTTGGCGCCGGTCGCCGGGTATGCCTTCTTCGAGGGGAGCAATCTGGAACGGGCGCTCGTGCTGGAAGGCGTGATCTTGAGCAAGGATGGCCGCGAGTGCAAACGCGGCGTTATCAAGGCGGGCGGCGAATGGGCGGTGGAAATGGGAGCCGAATTGGCGAAAGTGCTGCTCGCCGACGGCGCCCAACGACTCATCGATCAATCACGCTAACTCGCTAACTCGGACGGATCGTGGTAACTCGCCCGGTTTTTCTCGCGAAGAGGTGGGAAAATGCCGATAAGTCGACGGGCAACGGTCGCATGGCTCGGAGGAACGGGCCGTCGCACCGAATTCGTCAACGTAGGCAACGGCGTCGGCGCCGCGGGGAGCACTCCACCATGATGATCCAGACTTCGCGTTTCGGCGCCGTGGACATTGAAGCGGACGACATCCTGCTGTTTCCGAAGGGCCTACTGGGATTCGAAGATTGCCGCCACTGGGTGCTGCTGGCGGACGAATCGAACGAAGCGTTGGGGTGGCTGCAAAACATCTCCCGGCCCGATTTGGCGTTCGCGGTCGTCAGTCCCCGCCGACACGTGCCCGGCTACGAAATCCGTATCCCCCGCACGGAACTCGTCCAACTGCAACTGGCCGCCGTCGATCAAGCGTACGTGCTCACGCTGGTGAGTTCGCACGATGGCGATTTGACGACCAATTTGAAGGCGCCGCTGGTGATCAACCTGGATCGCCGATTGGGGCGCCAGTTGATCTGCACCGACGATCAGCCGATGCAGTTCCGCTTGGCGACCGCATCGCCCGCGCAGTTGCGGCGAAGTGCCTAAGCGTCGCTGGTTTCACGCGGCGAAAAGAAACCGATCGTGAGCGGTGCGTGGCCCCGTTATCGCGGTCGGTTCGTCTTTGCGGATTTTTTTGGCGGAAGGCCGCACTCAACGCGGCCGGCGGCAACGCCCCGGAACGCGTCTCAGCCGTCTCGGCCGTCGGGACGATCGTCAAAGGCGGATTTTTGGACTTAGGGGCGTCGTCCGCTCTTTTGAGCCTTCGCCGGACTTCACCCAACTGACCGCTGCGACTGGCTTTATCGAACATGGTACAGCCGGATTCTGCCGCACAACGGTAATGTAGGCGGGACGGTTGATTTCCTTCCGAACGCCCTTCCGATAGTTGGCATGGGTTGTCACGGCAGCGGTCGCGGCGGGTTTCTTGTCAAGCGTTTCGCGAAGGCGGGACGGGCGACGGGGACAATTCGCCGACGGACGATTGCCAGCGCCGCAGCCTAAGTCATTCATCGGTTCGGTCCGCGATGCGGACCGAAGTATCCACCAGGAGGGAGCCACGATGCTAGTCCTGTCGAGACACCGCGACGAGAGCATCATCATCGGGGACGATATCGTCGTGACGATCGTCGACATTCGGGGCGACAAAGTCCGCCTCGGAATCAACGCTCCGCAAGACGTTCCCGTACACCGGCAGGAGGTCTATGAGGCGATTCAACGTGAGAACCGCAAAGCGGCTCAGGTGCGTCCCTCGGAGACGCGGGAACTCGGCAAGTAACCCGCTATCCGCTGCTGATTTTGCCAGCCAACAACAGCTCGCCGTTCCCGCGCCGCCGCCGCTCCAGCCTTTTGGACCAGCATGCGGTTCCCCGGAACGACGGGCTGTTTTGCTTTTCCCAGGGGCTATTCCCGCCCTCGAACGTTAACGGTTAGCTACGATTTCGGTAACGATCGGTAGTTTGGCGGGGAGTCCGACTCCATTGTCAGCCGGCCAAGTCGGCGTCATCATGGGGCGGTCGAGCGGGTATCGAGACCATCGTCGGTTTCCCCAGTGCCCTCCGGAAAGCCCTGCGTCATCTTTCAAGGATTGCCCCCGTGAGTAGCGCCGTCGCCTCTAAGCATCTGATCAAAGTCGGCCACAGTCCCGATCCCGACGACGCCTTCATGTTCTACGCCCTCGCGAAGGACAAGATCGAAACGGGACCGTACCGGTTCGAGCACGAATTGGTGGACATTGAAACGCTGAACCGACGGGCGTTCGCGGGCGAACTGGAACTGACCGCCTTCAGCCTTCATGCTTACGCGTATCTCGCCGACAAGTACATTGTCTGCACGTGCGGCGCCAGCATGGGCGACAAGTACG
>JBIKVL010000139.1:0-8137 GCA_044356875.1 Pirellulaceae bacterium
TGGTCGATCGGATCGACTTCCGGCTCCCCGGTTCGAACGCGGTACCCGTCGCCGTTTCGCAGTCGGCCCCGATCCTCGAGGTCGAACCGAATGACACGCCAGCCACAGCTCAGAAGATCGCTGTGCCCAGCGAAATCAGCGGCCAGTTCTACCCGCGGCGGGACGCCGACTGGTTCCAGTTTGACGCCAAGAAGGGCGATGCCTTCCTGATGGAGGTTGTCTCCCATCGCCTTGGATTGGAATGCGACCCGCTGCTGATCGTGAAGAAGGTGGGCAAGAATGACAAGGGCGAAGAGACTTTGGCCGACGTCGCCAACGTCGACGACCCGCAAGACCGCACGGCCCGCATCGGCGGCGACTTTGACACATCCACTGACGATCCGTCGTACAAGTTCACTGCGAACGAGGACGCGACCTATCGGGTGATGGTCCGCGACCAGTTCGGCGATTCGCGGGTTGATCCGCGAAACGTCTATCGGCTCGTCATCCGCAAGGATGAGCCGACATTCCAGGCGCTCGTAATCGCGCAGGTTCCCTCCGCCGCCGGTCAGAACAACCAACCGGCCGCCGTAGTGCTGGGCGGCCCGGTGCTGCGTCGCGGCGGTTCGACCATGCTGCAATTGACCCTTGATCGCCGCGACGACTTCAAAGGCGAAGTCACCGTGACAGTGGAGGGCCTGCCGGCGGGCGTCACTTGCCCAGGCGCGATCCTGGGTGGCGACGTGAGTTCGGCCGCTTTGATTCTCTCGGCCGAGGAAAACGCCGCGGCCTGGACGGGGCCGATCCGGATTGTCGCCAAGTCGCAAGTCAACGGGCAGGAAGTGGTCCGCGTCGCGCGGACGGGGACCGTGTCTTGGGGCAGCGCGAACCGCCAGCAAGCGACACCCGTGTTCCGAACCACCCGTGACCTCGTGCTGGCCGTAACCGACAAGGACATGGCTCCCGCGTTCGTCAAGGCGGGCGATGACAAGGTTTGGGAAACGTCGCTCGGCGGAAAGCTGGAAGTGCCGCTCAACCTGACCCGCCGCGGCGATTTCAAGGAAGCGGTCAAATTGACCGCGTCCGGATTGCCCGCCGAAATCAAGCCGGCGGAAGTCAATCTGGACCCCAACACGGCGGCCGGTAAGCTGGAAATTCCGGTTACCAACCAGGCGACCAAGCCGGGCGTGTACACCTTCTATCTGCGTAGCGATACGAAGATGAAATATGTCCGTAACCCGGACGCGGTTAAGGCTGCCGAGGAGGACCAACAGTTAGTGGTGGCCCGCGTTGCCGAACGGGATAAAGCGGCGAAGGATGCGACCGCGGCCAAAGACGCCGCGACGAAAGCGGCCAACGACGCCACCGCGGCGGCGAAACAAGCCGAACAGGCCAAGACCACGGCTGCCAACGCCGCGAAGCAGACGGCGGACGCCGCCAAGCAGGCGGCCGACAAGCTGACCGCTGCCAAAGACGCCGCCGGCAAAAACGCGGGGGACGCGAAGCTCGCGGAAGCCGCCGCCGCCGCCCAGAAAGCGGCTGACGAAACGGCCGCGGCCGCGAAGAAGGCGGCCGATGAACTGGCTACCGCTGAAAAGGCCCTGGCCGATGCCCAAGCGAAGGCCAAGGACGCCGACGCCGCGAAGGTCAAGTCCGAGCAGTCCTTGAAGGAAGCCCAAGACAAATTGACGCAAGCCAACCAAAAGAAGACGGAAGCCGACAAGCGGGTCACCGACCTGAAAGCGGCCAACGCTCCCAAAGACGTCAACTTGCCGATCATCTCCACGCCGATCAAGCTGCGAGTCGTCGCCTCGCCGCTCAAGGTGGGCGTCGACACGCCCCAAGTCGCTGTGAAGCAAGGGGAGAAGGCCACGGTTAGCTTCAAGTTGGAACGGCTCTTCGGGTTCGCGGACGCCGCCGAGTTCGCCATCGAGGCTCCTGCCGGCGTCGCCGGTTTGGCCGCGCCGAAGGTGAACGTACCGAACGGCCAAGGCGAAGCAAAGCTCGAAGTCTCCGCGGACAAGAACGCGACCGTGGGCGAACACGCCTTCACGGTCCGCGTAAAAGCCAAGTTCAACAATGTCAATGTCGAGACCACGGAGAAGGTGGTCGTGAAGGTCGACAAGGCGTCCTAGCACCCACGCCAGTCGCCAACCCTCCCATCCAACACTTTCCAAAGGTACCCACTATGCGTTTTTCGCTCCGTTCCCTGCGGCGGTTCGCCGCTAAGCTTGCCTGGGCCGGATTGGCCGCGGCCACGCCGCTGTCCAGCGCGACCACCGTCGACGCCCAGGAAAAACTCCAGCCCATCACCATCGCCACCGTCAAGCACGACGGTCCCGTCGACTTCGAGAAGGAAGTGCTGCCGATCCTGCGTCGGAGCTGTTTGGCGTGCCACAACGCCACGGAAAAGGAAAGCGACCTGATCCTCGAAACGCCCCAGACGATTCTCAAAGGTGGCAGCGAGGGCCCCGCCGTGGTGCCTGGCAAGCCGGATGTCAGCTTGTTACTCCAACTTTCCGCGCACCAGAAAGACCCCATCATGCCGCCCAAGGGCAATGATGTGAAAGCGCGCAACATGACCCCGGAAGAACTGGGGCTCATCAAGCTGTGGATCGAACAAGGCGCGAAGGGCCAAGTGCTCGGCTCCTCCTCGCCGATCAGCTGGCAGTCGCTGCCTCCGGGCGTTAATCCGATCTTCGCGGTCGCGGTTTCCAACGACGGCCAGTTCGCCGCCGCTGGCCGTGCCAATCAGATCTTCCTGTACCACGTCCCGAGCAAGCGGGAACTCGGCCGGCTCACCGACCCGAACCTGCTCAAGTCGGGCGTGTACAAGAACCCGGGCGTCGCGCACCTCGACCTGGTGCAGTCGCTGAAGTTCAATCCCACGGGCGATTTGCTCGCCTCCGGCGGCTATCGCGAAGTCAAGCTGTGGCAACGCACTCCCAACGCGAAGGTTGGCGAGTTCACCGGACTTGAAGGCGCTCCCCGTTCGCTGGCGGTCAGCGGCGATGGCAAGCTAGCCGCCATCGGCGACGAAACCGGAAAGATCAAGCTGTACGACGTCACCAGCGGACAGCTCGGAAAGACGCTCGCCGGCCACACCGGTCCGGTTACCGGCTTGAAGTTCACCGCCGACAATTCGCAGCTGGTCTCCGGTTCGCACGACAAATCGGTGCGTGTCTGGAAGGTGGCCGACGGAGCTCAAGCCGGCCAAGTGGAAGTCGCCGCCCCGATCCATGCGCTCGCGCTCGTCGCGGAAGGCAAGCAGATCGCGACCGGCGGTGCCGACAACATCATCCGTCTCTGGGATTTCGCAGCCGTCACCGCCGCGGAAAAGCCCGCCGAGCCGCTCAAGCCGGCGAAGGAGATCACGGGACACGGCGGGCCGGTCAACGCCCTCGCCACGCTCACCCCGGCGGGCGCCGAACTTGTTTCGGGCAGCCAGGACGGCACGGTTCGGGTCTGGGGCGTCGCCCAAGGCAACGCGATCCGGCAAATGAGTCACGGCGGGCCGGTCGAATCGATCGCCGTTCGCGCCGACGGCCAGCGAATCGCCTCCGTCAGCTCCAACAATTCGGCCAAGGTCTGGAACGCGACCAACGGCCAGCAGACGTTCGAGCTGAAGGGAGACTTCCGAGCGAAGTTGAAGGTCGACGAAGCGACCCGTGGTGTTGCGCTCGCCAAGCGAAATATCGACTCGGCGAAGAAGGACCTCGACGAAGCCACGAAGCGCAAAACGGCGGAAGAGGATAATCAAAAGAAGTCCTCCGAGGCGCTCACCAAGGCGGAAGGCGAATTCAAAACCAAGGACGAGGCTGCGAAGAAGCCGGTCGCCGACAAGGACGAAGCCGACAAGGCGCTCGTCGCCGCCACCGAGGCGAAGACCAAGACCGAAGCCGCGAAGAAGGCGGCCGACGAGGCCGCTCCGAAGGCCGCCGAGGCGTTCACCAAGGCGAAGACCGAATTCGACAACGCGACCAAGGCCGCGACCGACGCCGCCAACGCCGCGAAGGCCGCCGCCGACAAGCTGGCGAAAGCCCAGGAAGCCGCTAAGAACGACGCGAACAACCAGGGACTGGCTGACGCCGCCAAGGCGGCCGAGAAGGAGTCGCAAGAGGCGGAAGCGAAGAGCAAGGCGGCCGCTGAATTGAAGACGAATCTCGAAAAGGCGTTCCAAACCGCCGAAGCCGCCAAGAAGACGGCGGACGAGGACAAGAAGAAGGCCGACGAGGAGTTCAACAAGGCCAATACGGCGTTCACGCAGGCCGATCAGAAGGTCAAGCAGCTCATGCCGGTCGCTCAAAAGGCGGTCGATGAGAAGAACGCCGCCGACCGCACGCTCAAGGCGGCTCAACGCGCCGTGGAACGGGCGAAGGAATCGGTCACGAAGGCGACGGAAGCGATTCCCGGTTTCGACGCGATCGTGAAGCAAATGGAAGCGGCCGCCAAGGACGCCGAGGCGAAGTTGGAAGCCGACAAGAAGGGCGCCACCGAGAGCGAAAAGCCGCTGCGAAGCGTCGCGTTCTCGCCTGACGGATTGACGCTCGCGACCGGCGGCGACGACCAGATGGTGCATACCTGGGACGTGGAAACCGGCGCCCCGGTTGATCGATTGGAAGGCCTCGGGGCAAACCCGAACGTGCTCGCGTACCTGTCGGATAGTCGGTTGCTCGCCGGAACCGCGAACAAAACGGCTGTCGTTTACTCCACCACGCTGGAGTGGACGCTGGCTCGCACGATCGGCAATGCCGACATGGGCGACCAGTTCTCGGACCGCGTCACCGCGCTCGATTTCAGCGCCGACGGCAAAACGCTGGCGACGGGTGGCGGCGAGCCTTCCCGCAGCGGCGAAATCAAGTTCTGGGCAGTGGACACCGGGGCGCTGAAGTCGGCTCTCAAGGATCCACACAGCGACACGGTGTTCGGCCTCGAATTCTCGCCGGACGGCAAGCAGATCGCCAGCTGCGGCGCCGACCGGTTCGTGAAGATCCATAACATCGCTGACGGCAAGTTCGTGCGGTCGTTTGAAGGCCACACGCACCACGTGCTGGGCGTGTCGTGGCGCGCGGACGGCCGAGTCTTGGCCAGTTGCGGGGCCGACATGGCGATCAAGGTCTGGGATGTTCGCACGGGCGACCAGCAGCGGACGATCCAAGGTTTCGGCAAGGAAGTGACGTCGATTCGCTTCGTCGCGGACACGGACAACGTGGTCGCGTCATCGGGCGACAAAACGGTCCAGTTGAAGAACTCGGCCAATGGCGGCAACACAGCCAGCCTCGGTGGCGCCACCGACTACATGTACGCCGCCGCTCCGACCGGCGACGGCAAGCTGATCGTCGGCGGTGGCCAGGACAGCACGGTCCGAGTTTGGAACGCCAACGGCCAGCCGTTCGCGACCTTCGAAGCCCCGAAGCCTCAGTAAACCTCGAACTTGACTAGGTCGCGTCGCAGCGACCTCGAATCAGCGTTTCGACTTCGATCCGCTCGCGATTCCCGGGAATCGCGAGCGGATTTTTTTGTGGGGTGCGAGCTGAGTTCCGTTGTCAGCGATTGGAGTGGCTAGCCGTTGGAGCCGCGACCGCGTTTTTCGGAGCGTGGGAAGATGATCTCGTTATGCCATAGTTGCTTGAGGTCATCGATCACGCGTTGGAACTTCTCGACATTGACCGGCTTGTGGATGAAGTGTTCCACCTTCAGCTCGCGGCATTCGAGCTGGTCTTCGGCGTTTTCGGAGGCGGTGAGCACGATCACGGGTAGTCGCTGGATATTCGGAGTCGCTCGGATCGCGCGGAGCACGCACAGGCCGGGAAGCTTCGGCAACACGAGATCCAACAGCACGATGTCGGGTGTTGGGGCGCTGGCGAAGACGCCTTCTTTTCGCAGGAAGCTGAAGGCCGAGGCGCCATCGCGGACAAGGGTCAGCCGATGGCGGAATGGCAAGCCGCGTAGCGAGAGGATCGTTAGTCGCGCGTCGACTTGGCTGTCCTCGACCAACAGAATCTCCATCGGGCGGCCGACGTAGCCGCTCGTGGATGGCTGCTCGGATTCCGGCGGGCCGTGGTCGTCACTCATGTTGAGCTACGGTTTGCGGGTTTTCAGCGGAATGGAATAAATGTAGATCAAGTGCTCGCTGTTGTCCTGTTTCGACACCCAGGTCAATTCCTTGTCGGGTTGGATGCCGGGAATGTCGAACTCATGCGTGATGACTCGGCTGCCCGGCGCCATTTTTTGCAATTGCGGGATCAGTTTGGCGTTCATGTCGGGCAAAAGGAAGAGCATCATGACCGTCACATCGGAGACGTCGACCGTGAAAATGTCGCGTTCCTCGATCCGCACCAGCGAATCCAGCTTGAGCTCGCGAGCCCGCGTCCGTCCCTGGGCGACCAACTTCGGATCGAGATCGTAACCGGTGGCTCGGCATCCGAACTGCTGGGCGGCGGTCAACAGAAACCGTCCGTCGCCGCAACCCAAGTCGCAAACGTGGTCGCGTTTCGTGACCTTCGCCAGCGTTAGCATCTTCTCGACGACATCTTGCGTCGTGGGATAGAAGCCGACATCCGGCTTGCGGCGCGGTTTCGCGGGCGGTTCATCGGCCCGCACGGTCGCAAGGACGAGCACGAGGCCCAGGACGATCGATGCAGGCAGGGCGATCGCCATTGGCAGGGCAAGCGCCGTCGGCAGGGCGATCATCCGCGTGGCCAACGGATCCGCCGTCGCCCGAGAGCTCGCCGACGCTTTCAATCGTCCAGATGCGTTCGCCAATCCGCCGAACCAAGAGTTAAGAAATGCGACCATTGAGCCCGCCCTCCCCTGTGCCTTCGAGCCGTGGAACTGCTCGCGCCGCCTTGTTCGCTATCGCGAACTGCGCCAAATTGGACCCGCGCGGAGCGAGTGAAGCAAGACTGTCGAGCGGAATTGAAGAGGGCGAGTGACACGGTTTACGGGTCGGTTCGTTGGTTTCGAGTTGCCAAGGAGTCATGGCGATGCCGCGATTTTGGTTGGTGGTGGCAGGCTTGCTGGGCGCGTCAGGCGTCGGCTTGGGAGCTTATCAAGCGCATGGGCTGGAGAAGCTGCTGGCACGCCGCGAACTGGCTCCGGAAGTCATCGAGCGGCGGCTGGACAACTGCGATACGGCGGCCAAGTATCAACTGTTCCACGCCTTGGCACTCGTCGGAGTGGCGGCGTGTGCCGAGCGGCGTCCATCGCGGTGGTGGCAGGCATCGGCGAGCTTTTTCACGGCGGGCGTGGCCGGCTTTTCGGGCGGGTTATACCTGATCGTGTTCGCCGGAACGGCGGTCCATTGGGCGATCGTGCCAACCGGTGGCATGCTCTTGATTTTGGGTTGGCTGGCATTGGCGTTCGCCGCCATCGGCGGCGCCGACCGGCGCAGCGCGAATGCGACGGGGTAAAACTGCGTCCTGTTCCGAGTTGTCGGAGTTCTTCCGATTTTGCGGGAACTTTCGTCGGCGCCACCCGCTCCGCACACCGCGAACGTGGCAACCCGCAAGAAGTCGTCATCTACCCTAGACACACCGCCGGTGAGGCTCGTATATTTTCCACCACACAGTTTCGGGTGATGGTTCGTGGTTTAAACGCCGTGGCCATTTCTTCGTGACGATTGGGGGGCGGTAGCTCAGTTGGGAGAGCGCTGCGTTCGCAATGCAGAGGTCGGGGGTTCGACTCCCCTCCGCTCCACTTCGCAAGGCTGATTGTCAAACCATGGCAATCAGCCTTTTTTCGTGCCAAAACCCTAGGAAATAAGGGGTTACGGCAACGCTCCGAGCGGCTTTGGCAATCCCGACAATTCCCAGCCGGTTGCCAGACAACGACAGGTTTTGACCCCGTTTGAACCGCGTTCCTGCAAGCGTTCCTGCAAGCTTTCGCGGATTCCCTGCAAGCGTTCGCCGCATTCCTGCAAGCGTTCGAGGGGTCGACCACTCCGGCGGTTCGTCGTGGCGGGGCTCGGCGGCGATACCCAGCCGGCGCGGCTCGGCGGCTCGGATCCCGGGCGGCGGCTCGGCTCAGCCGATCGACTTGCGGCGGGCGGGGTCGGGATCCGCGAACGCGGGCAACGCTTCGACGGCGGCGGCGGTATCCAGCAACCGGGGGTCGGTGTAAATGTTCGCGGTCAACGCGGGGTCGGAGTGTCGCATCA
>JBIKVL010000140.1:0-8111 GCA_044356875.1 Pirellulaceae bacterium
CAAGGCTTCGTGCTTCGCGGAGAGACGTCGACGGATCGGTTTGGAACAGCGATCGCCAACGCGGGCGACCTGAACGGGGATGGTCTGACCGACTTGGCGATCGGCGCTCCCAACGCCGACGGCGCGCCATTGCCCCCCAGTTTGTTTCCGCTGATAGGCAGTGGCCGCGTCTACATCGTGTACGGCCAGAGTTCGGGGATTCCCGCCGAATTCGACATGGCGAACCTCCAGCCCAGCGGGCGGCCGCCCGGTCTGCCGATCGGCGCCAATAAACTGTCTGGGTTCTATATCGATGGCGAGACTTCCTTTTCGTCGGTGGGCACAGCGCTGGCGGGCGTCGGCGACGTGAACGGCGACGGCGCCCCGGATTTGGCGATTGGAGCATCGACGGGCGGGCCCGTCGGTCGCGGTTCGGTGTACATCGTCCATGGGCACACGGCGGCCCAGGAAACAGCGACGCCGTTCGGCCGAGTTTTTCCGTTGTCCACCCTTCGCTTGGCGGGTAGCGGTGACGGAACGAAGGGCTATGTGCTGGATGGGTTCGAGGCCGGAGGCGGTACGGGCACCGTGCTATCGGCGCTGGGGGACATCAACGGCAACGGCCTGCCCGATTTCGCGGTGGGTGTGCCCAATGGAGCGGGCGAAGTGGCGAACGCCGGTTCCGCCTATGTGATCTTCGGTTCAACAGCGATTCAGCCCGCCGAACGCGACCTGGATTTCCTGTTGCCGTCCCGGGGCGGTGATGGCTCGAAGGGGTTTGTGCTCCGCGGCGCCAACTCGGGTGATTCGGCGGGCGCGGCGATCGTCCGCGCCGGCGACCTCAATCTGGATGGATTTGTCGACTTGGCGATCGGCGCGTCGGGCTTGGACATTCAAGGGGCCAACGTCGGCGGCGTTTACATCTTGTTTGGCCGCGCGGCGTCCACGGCGTTTCCCGCGACGGTGAATCTCCGTTTGCTTGGCAAACAGGGTGGCGAATCCGGTTTTGTCATCACGGGTCCGAGCGGCGGATTTGGCATCGGTTCGAGCTTGGCGTCACCGGGAAACATCGACAACCTGGGTGCCGACGACCTGTTGATCGGCGTGCCGACGCAGCTGGGCGGAGCGGGCCGCGTCTACGGGGTGCTTGGCAGCGCCCTGCCCTATCGATCGGTGGTCAGCTTGGACCTCGTGACCGCCAACGACATCGTGGAAATCGACCACGGCAACGGCTGGACGAGTATTTATTCGCATCTGGAACCGAGTTCGATCACGGTGCGGCCCGGCGACTTCGTGGCTTTGGGAGCGACGCTGGGAATCGCTGGCTCGCGGGAAGCAGGCGAAGCGAAACTGCTGTACCAACTCGAACGGCGCGGCAGCCCGGTCGAGACCTATTTGGATCCGTCGAACTACTGGCAGCGGCCGTTGCTCTACCAGGGCCAAACCGATCGCTCGGTGATCGACGGCGGGATCACCAACCTCGATCCGACGCTTAGTCTCGACGAGCGTCCGTCGAGCATCACCCGCCTCCATCCTTCCTATCAAGGCGATATCTACTTCTGGTACCGGCTGTCGCATTTGAATCCGAACGACGAGTACCAAGTGATTTGGCAGCGGCCCGACGGCTCGCAAATCCGCGAGGCTTACCATTGCCTCCTGCCGAAACGCGTGCCGCGTTTCGCGACATTCTGCGATGTGCTCGACGTTTCGCCCAACCACATGGGCCTATTCGTCGAGAGCTTGAACCAGCCGTGGAAGGACTATGTCGGCCAATGGCTGGTCGGACTGGTCGTGAACAATTCGGTCCGCGCGGTCGGCGCTTTTGAAATTGTCTCTTCTCCCATTGAGCCGGAAATACGCCTGGAGTTCGGGCCCGACCCCGTGGACAACCCCGAACTGCTCAACAACCGCTTCAATCCGATCGATTTCGGCTCGCCGCTGCGGGGCGCGGCCGCGCCCACGCAGGACTTCGTCATCGAGAACCATGGCTCGACGGCGCTGCATCTGTCCAACCTATCGCTGCCGGCCGGATTCACGTTGACGACTCCGTTTCCCTCCATCGTGAACGTGGACTCGAGGATTCGATTCACGTTGGCGATGGACACGAGCGTCGCGGGCGACAAGCTGGGCGAGGTGGTGTTCAGCACGGACGACTCCACCGAACCCGTGTTCCGCTTTTTGGTGGCTGGCGAAGTCCGCGGCAGCCTACCCGCCGGCAGTCCGCGAATAGATCTTCGGGAGAGCTCTACCGGTTATCAGTGGCTGCAGTCGCCGCAACTTGTCGACCCCACCGCGTTGCTGATCGACGACGATTCTCCGAATTTCATCAATGGCCGCCTTGTGGCGAGCGTGGTCGCTGGCAACACGGCGGACGATCGACTGGCGATCCGCAACGAGGGCACGGGCGGCGGCCAGATCGGCGTCTTCGCGAACACGGTGCTGTTCGCGGGAATTCCTTTCGGCACGTTCTCCGGCGGCGTGGGCACGGCCCCGCTCGAAGTGCTGTTCAACGACCAAGCCACTGTGCCGACCGTTCAAGCGTTGATTCGCAACATCACTTACTCGAACACGGCGGCCAATCCGGGTTTCGCGTCGAAACAGGTGCGATTCCAAGCCACTGACAATTCGGGAATCGTTGGCAACTCGGCGACGAAACGGATCTTGCTGGGGCCGTCGAGCATCAATCAATTCCCGACGATCGCGAGCTTGGTGGTGACGCCGGGCGAAGTGATCCAACCAACGCAAATCACGTTCACAGCCAATGGCGTGATCGATGCCGATGGCGACGTATCGCAGGTGCGGTTCTATCTGGAATCGAACAATTTGCCGGGGTTGCAACTTGGCGTCGGCGGTGACCAATTGATTGCGTCGGACACGAACGGCGTGGATGGCTGGTCGATCTCCTTGTCGAGCTCCTTGCTGCCGGCCGGTCCCGCTACGGGCTACGCGATCGCGCAAGATAATCTGCTCGCCGACAGCTTGCCGGCGACGACGAACTTCACGGTGTTGCCGCCGAATGTGCCGCCGACAATCGTCTTCCTCTCCGCCACGCCGGCGGTCGTGGTGATGAACCAAGCGACGCTGCTCGCCGCCAACGGCGTATCCGATGTCGGTGGCTTCGTCACGCGGGTCGACTTCTTCCGGGAGACGAATGGGATGGCGGGCTTCCAGCCAGGTCCCGGCGGCGATCTGCCGATCGGCTCCGATTTGAGCTCCGCCGGTGGCTGGACCCTGGATTACTCGACCATCGGACTCCCCGAAGGCCTTTACACGCTGTACGCGCAAGCCCGCGATAACGGCGGCGCTGGCAGCGAGCCGGTCGCGACGAACCTGCGAGTCGGCTTGCCGCCGCCCGTTGGCTCGGTGTTTCCGCTGAGCGACCTGTTGCCGCCGACCGGCAATGGCGTGGCCGGCTTCGTGCTCAACGGCGACACTCTGGGTTCGCAGGCGGGTTACTCGGTGAGCGGCGCTGGGGACGTGAACCGCGACGGTTTCGATGATTTGCTCATCGGTTCGCCGCTCGCCGACGGCGGAACGCCGTTGCGGGCCGACTCGGGCGTGAGCTATCTCGTCTTTGGCAAGGCAACGGGCTTTGACGCAAGCTTTGATCTGGGTCTGCTGGATGGAACGCTTGGGTTCAAGATTTGGGGCGCGACGGCGGGCGACCGCGCGGGCACTTCGGTCGCGGCGGCGGGCGACGTGAACGGCGACGGATTCGGCGATTTCCTGATCGGCGCGCCGGGCTTCGACGTGCCGGGCGCTCCGGATGCCGGTTCGGCTTACCTGATCTTTGGCAAAGCGGGCGGATTTGGCGCCACGCTGGACCTAGCGGCCGTCAACGGTCTGAACGGTTTCCGATTGGATGGGCTCGGCGGAGACGACCTGACCGGTTTCTCACTCAGTTCGGCGGGCGATTTCAATGGCGACGGGTTGGCCGATCTGCTGATTGGGGCCCGAGCGGCCGACCCGGGCAATCCGCCCCGCGTCGACGCGGGCGCGGCCTATTTGGTGTTTGGGAAGGCGGCCGGTTTCGCGCCGGTGATCAGCCTCGGTTCGCTCGAACAGGGCGATGGCGTCCGCATCGTGGGCCTTGGACCAGCCGAGCAGACCGGGCTTTCGGTCAACTGGGCGGGCGATGTTAATGGCGATGGATTGGGCGATATCCTGGTCGGCGCCCAGGTCGGCGAGGTCGGAACGAACGCCGCCAAGGGAGCGGTCTATGTGATTTTCGGCAGCAACTTGCCGCTCGTCAGCCCACTGGTGGTCGACCAGTTGAACGGCGCCAACGGGTTCGCGATCCGCGGCCTGAACAACGACGATTTGCTCGGCTTCTCCGCCAGTGCCGCTGGCGATTTCAACGCCGACGGCTTCGGAGACATCATCGTCGGAGTGCCGAACGCCGACCCCGGCAACCCGCCACGGTTGAACGCCGGCTCAGCCTATCTCCTCTTTGGCTCGACGGGTCCCTTCGCGGCGCAATTCGATCTGTTGTCGTTGAGCGGCGGCAATGGGTTCCGGATCGACGGGATGCGCGAAGGCGATCGGTTGGGAATCGCTGTCGGGGCGGCGGGCGACGTCAATGGAGATGGCTTCGACGACGTGATCCTCGGGGCTCCGCAGTCGACGACGGGGACTCCGTCACGGTCCGAGGCGGGTGAAACCTATGTGCTGTTTGGTGCAGCCACCGCTTCAGCCGCGGTATTCGACCTGTCGACGCTCAACGGCCGAAACGGCTTCCGGCTCGAAGGCGTCGCGCCGCAGGATCGCGCCGGTTCCGCGGTCGCGGGCGCCGGCGACGTCAATGGCGACGGTTACGACGATCTCATCCTTGGCGCGCCGTTCCAAAACAATGGCACGGCGTATGTCTTCCTCGGCCGCGACTTCACCAACTCGACCACGAAAGCGGGCACCGCCGACATCGATCTCCTCGAAGGATCGTTGCTCCCGGACGTGCTTAACGGCAAGCAGTCGCTCGACGCGCTCGCCGGCGGTGGCGGCATCGATGTCCTGATTGGTGGCGAAGGAGCCGATGTGCTCGGCGTCGGCGACTCGCTGTTCCGTCGAGTGGACGGCGGCCGCGGCATCGACACGTTACGCTTCGACGGCGCGGGCATCGTCCTCGATCTGACCACGATGGGAGATACCCGCATCGCCGGCATCGAGCGGATCGACATCACGGGCGTGGGCGGCAACGCCTTGATCCTGAATTATCGCGAAGTCCTCAATTTGTCGGACGACTCCAACCAATTGATCGTGACCCGCAACGATGGGGACACGGTCGAGATCGGCCCCGGTTGGTCGTTCGTCGATCGCATTACCCTGAGCGGCGCGACCTTCCTGAAGTTCACCCAGGGCGCGGCGGAACTGCTCGTTCAAGCTGTTCGCGAAGGCAAGCCCTGGCAAAACCCGATCAACCCGCTGGATGTCAACAATAGCGGCGGGGCCACGCCGATCACCCCGATCGACGCTCTGCTCGTCATCAACATCATCAACAGCGGCATTTTGGGCAGCAACGCCCTACCCAACCCGCCTACCGCCGCTTTCTCGCCGCCTCCCAACGGCACGCAATTCTTCTACGACGTCAATGGTGATGGTTTCGCGACGCCCATCGACGCCCTGTTGGTCATCAACTGGCTCAACGGCAGCGGCAGCGGAGAAGGCGCGGGAGAAGGCCCGGGTTACGCTGGCGGCGAAGGTGAAGGCGAGGGCGAGGGCGAGGGCGAAAGCAGCACGCCAGGAGAAGCCCCTGTCTCGAACGCGATTCTTGCTCGCGCCGACCTAGCACGACCCGATCGCTCGATCGCGGCGACCTTTACGAACGACACCTCGCCGGACACCACGCTTTCGTCCGCCACTTCGCCGCGTCGCGGACTCGGCGAATTCGCCACCGTTGCGACCAACGCGACGGCCGGCGACGCCATTTCCGGCAGCGTGACGACGAGCGACGGTTCAACTTCGGGAATCGGCGACAAGTGGGACGAACTCTTGGACGAATTGGCTTCGGAAGCCGCTCGGCTATGGTGAAATGAATGCCCGTCACGACGCGAGTCTCGGAATCGGTCTACTGCGTGCAGCGGCGGGATTATTTGAGCTGCTCGTATTTCGTGATTCGTCCTGACGGCGTTGTGTTGATCGATGCCGGTATCGATGTGACCGCCGAGGACATGATCGCCGGCTTGGCGGAAGCGGGGCGAACGCCGACCGACATCCGCGCGATCCTTCTCACGCATTGGCACAATGACCATTCGTCGGGCGCGGGCGAACTCATCGAACGCTCGGGTGCGCGAGTCTATTACCATTCCCGTTCAAGGGAAAAATTCACTCGCGAGTCGCTTGCCCGAGGCCCGCGAGGCTGGCTCGCAAAGCAACTTCCCGATGCCGGTTTCTGGGCGCCGACGCGCGGCCTCCTGGAATTGGCTCCGCCACGCGCGATTTTCGCGACCCATGAAGTGGCCGACGGCGAATTGCTCGAGGGCGAGTTTCGCGTGCTGGAAACGCCAGGCCATGAAAAGGGACATGTAAGTTATTACTTCGAGCCGGAACGGGTGCTATTCGCGGGCGATGCGTTGGCGGTGGCGGATAGGCGAATTGTGTTCATGTCCCGCTTCCTGACCGACGATCGCCGCGCCGCCCGCGATTCCATGCTGCGTCTCTTGGACGTGCCCGCAACCGCCATCTGCCCAGGCCATCGCTATCCGCTTCTCGACCCTGATCCCGCGGAAATCGAACGGACTCGCCACGTCCTGCGGAAACTGCGATGGTGGCCCATCATCGGCTGTTGAAGCGGCTTTCGTCATTTGCCGCCGCCGTCGGGCAGTTCGTCCCGCACCGCTTGCGGTTCGACGAACATGGCGAACTGTGTCAACTCGGCTCTGTTCCTCAAACCCAGCTTGTTCATCAACCGCGCGCGGTAAGACTCGATCGTTTTAACGCTCAGGAACAGTTGATTCGCGATCGCTTGATTGGTGTGCCCGCGCGCCACAAGCAGCAGCACTTGCCGCTCACGATCGCTCAACTCGGCGAACGAGTTCCGTGCGGACTCCCGCTGGGACGACACCGATCCCCCTGCCGAAGATGCGCCCGGTGAGGCACTCGGTGATACGGGCGATGGCGGTGAATCGGCCAGCGGTTCGGGCCGAGCATGCGTTGGGGCGGCCGGCGAGCGGAATTCTGGGATGGGTGGCGATTTCATTCCCGCCGAGGAACCGGTCGCGGTCACAGCCGACGCCCCGACCGCTGGATGGGTGGACTCGCCGCGCGCCTGGCTTCCCGACACGCTGGCCGATGTCGCACGGTGGCCGGACGCGGGAGCATCGTCGGCCAACCGAGGCGAATAGGTTCGACCGACGGCCACCGTTCGGATGGCTTCGAGCAATTCCGTGTCGGCGGACTTCTTCATGACGTAACCCGCCGCGCCGGCGGCGAGCGCCATGCGGACGTAGGCGGGATCATCGTGCATCGAGAGCACCAAGAGACGGGTTTGCGGCGTTTCCCGCGAGAGCCATTCGACCAGCCGGATACCATGGCCTCCGGGCATGGAAAGATCGATGGTGGCCACATCCGGCTCCAATTCCATCACCGCATCCCGCGTGGACATGAAATCGCCTGTCTCTCCCACCACCTCGAGATCCCGCTGCGTGTTGATCAACAATCGCAGGCCAGCGCGAAGCACGGCGTGGTCATCGGCGACGAGTACTCGGATTTTCGCCATGCTGCGATTCGTCCTTATGCTCTTGAAGGGGGATGCGACAGAGCAACGACAGCCCCTGACCCGGCCGCGAACGCGTCTCGACCGTTCCCGACAACAGGGCAACACGCTCGCGGACCGACCATAACCCCAGTGAAGCGGATTCACCAGCATCGCCGTCCATCGCCGCGGGACTGGCAGCGCCACGACCGTTGTCGTTGATCGCCAATTCGAGATTCGAAGCGTGGCGGGCAAGTGTAACGCGAATGAGCCGTGCCCCGCCATGGCGGATGGCGTTGGCGGTCGCCTCTTGCACGATGCGAAAGCAGGCCGTCTCGACCGCTGGGTCGATCCGTATGGACTCGGTATCCGCCGAGCCTTCCACGCAAACTTCCACTTTTCCGGCTGTCGCCGCGAAAACATCTTGGCAAAAGCGTTCGAGGGC